>NZ_PPRL01000045.1 GCF_002902235.1 Staphylococcus ureilyticus | reverse complement strand
ACTACTTTCTTATTGATTTTTATCAGCACTAAATGATCATCTATTACTTTAATACTTTATTATCATTAAATTAACTACTATAGTTTAACAAATTTTTTCTTATTTTACTTCAAACTAAAACAAGTTCCAACATTTTGAAATTATTTGAATTGATAGAAAATTTAAAAAATCATTGACAGCACAAGTTCAATATAGTAAATTTAATTTATCGAATTTTTAGACAATTCAATTTAACACATTAACAGATAAACCATTCTAACGGAAAGGAGCATAATAAGATGACCAAATATACAATGCAATACCAACCAACAACTTCAAATATTTTAGTCATTTTATTATGCTATTAGGACTGGAACTTTAGTAAAGAATCTACTAAATGTTTAAGTCCTATTTCTAGTTGAATGGGACTTGAAAGCGTCCCAATTATTTATTGGGACGCTTTTTTATTTTCAAATTTATGGGGGAATTAATATGAGAAGCGATATGATCAAAAAAGGAGATCATCAAGCTCCAGCAAGAAGCCTTTTGCATGCAACAGGCGCTTTAGAAAAACCAACAGATATGAATAAGCCTTTCGTAGCTATATGTAATTCATATATCGACATTGTACCAGGACACGTTCACCTAAGAGAATTAGCTGACATTGCTAAAGAAGCAATTCGAGAAGCAGGTGCCATCCCCTTTGAATTTGACACAATCGGTGTAGATGATGGTATTGCAATGGGACATATTGGAATGAGATATTCACTGCCATCTAGAGAAATTATTGCCGATGCTGCAGAAACAGTTATCAATGCACACTGGTTTGATGGTGTCTTTTACATACCGAACTGTGACAAGATTACACCTGGCATGTTACTAGCAGCTGTAAGAACCAATGTTCCAGCTATTTTTTGTTCAGGTGGACCTATGAAAGCAGGTTTATCATCACAAGGTAAAGCATTAACACTTTCTTCAATGTTTGAAGCAGTTGGAGCATTTAAAGATGGTTCAATTTCAAAAGATGAGTTTTTAGATATGGAACAAAATGCTTGCCCTACTTGTGGTTCATGTTCTGGTATGTTTACAGCAAATTCAATGAATTGTTTAATGGAGGTTTTAGGCTTAGCTCTCCCATATAACGGTACAGCCCTAGCAGTAAGTGACCAACGTAGAGAAATGATTAGAGAAGCAGCATTTAAACTTGTTGATAATATCAAAAATGACATTAAACCAAGAGACATTGTTACTAAAGAAGCAATTGATGACGCATTTGCTTTAGACATGGCTATGGGGGGATCTACCAATACAGTACTACACACATTAGCGATTGCAAATGAAGCTGGCATTGATTATGACTTATCAAGAATAAATGAAATTGCGAAAAAAACGCCTTATTTGTCAAAAATAGCACCAAGTTCTTCCTATTCTATGCATGATGTACATGAAGCTGGTGGCGTTCCAGCTATCATTAACGAATTATTTAAAAAAGAAGGTACACTTCATCCAGACAGAATTACAGCCACAGGTAAAACACTTCGTGAAAATAACGAACACAAAGAGATATTAAATAGTGATGTAATCAGACACCTTGATAATCCATACGATAAACAAGGTGGCCTTTCAATCCTTTATGGTAACTTAGCTCCTAAAGGTGCGGTTATCAAAGTCGGTGGTGTTGATCCTTCAATTAAAGTCTTTAAAGGAAAAGCAATTTGTTTTGATTCACATGATGAAGCAGTTGAAGCAATTGACAATCACGTAGTACGTGAAGGTCATGTGGTTGTGATTAGGTATGAAGGCCCTAAAGGTGGACCAGGAATGCCGGAAATGTTGGCCCCTACATCATCTATTGTAGGAAGAGGGTTAGGTAAAGACGTTGCATTAATCACTGATGGTAGATTTTCCGGAGCAACACGAGGTATTGCTGTTGGTCATATTTCACCAGAAGCTGCGGCGGGTGGACCTATCGCTTTAATTGAAAACAACGACGATATCACAATTGATTTAACAAACAGAACATTAAATGTAGAAGTTACAGACGAAGTATTAGAATCTAGAAAACAAAACTTGAAACCATTTAAAGCAAAAGTGAAAACAGGTTATCTTGCACGCTATACAGCATTAGTAACGAGTGCTAATACTGGTGGTATTATGCAAGTACCTGAAGATCTCATTTAAGGAGTGAGTATGATGTCTAAACAAACTGAAATACTTGAATATGAAAAATCAGAAAATTTAGATTACTTTGAAACAGCAGAAGCAATTGAGCCCGAAGTTGAATTAGAAAAAGAAACAATTGATGAAATGAAATCTGGTTCAGAATTATTAGTAGATTCACTTGTAAATGAAGATGTAGATTTTATATTTGGTTACCCTGGTGGTGCTGTACTTCCACTATATGACACATTTTATGATGGGAAAATTAAACACATTCTAGCGAGACATGAACAAGGTGCTTCACACGCTGCTGAGGGTTATGCGCGTGTTTCTGGAAAAACTGGTGTCGTTGTCGTTACAAGTGGTCCTGGAGCAACAAATGCAATCACTGGTATTGCTGATGCTTATAGTGATTCACTACCGCTTGTCGTTATCACAGGTCAAGTTGCAACAGCTGGTATAGGGAAAGATGCTTTCCAAGAAGCAGACTTGCTTTCAATGACTACACCGATAACTAAACATAATTATCAGATTAAAAATGTAAATGAAATACCTAAAATAATCCATGAGGCATTTCACGTAGCAAACTCAGGAAGAAAAGGACCAGTCGTTATTGACTTCCCAAAAGATATGGGAATCTTATCTACTAACGCAGAAGTATCAAACGAATTGAACCTACCTGGTTATTCAGTTCCTAATCAACCAGACAAAACAGAAATTCAAAAATTACGTGATTATTTAAAATCTTCTAAAAAACCTGTGGTTTTATCAGGAGCTGGTGTAAATCACGCTAAGGCTAATGAAGTTTTCACTGAATTTGTTACACGACATCAATTGCCTGTAGTTAGTACTTTATTAGGGTTAGGTGCCATACCATATGAAAACCCCCTATTTTTAGGTATGGGGGGAATGCACGGATCATACGCAAGCAATATGGCATTAACAGATTGTGATTTACTTATAAACTTTGGCAGTCGTTTTGATGACAGACTTGCAAGTAAACCAGATGAATTTGCACCTAATGCAAAAATTGTTCATATCGACATTGATCCATCAGAAATAAATAAAATAATCAAAGTTGATTTAGGTATTGTTGCAGATTGTAAAGCAACTTTAGAAGCATTACTTGAATTCGACAGCTATTCAATCAACCATGATGACTGGTTAGAAACATGCTTTAACAATAAAGCAGAGCAACCTTTTGCATACAAAGAAGATCCAGATGGTACATTTTCAAAACCACAGCGTACTATTGAATATATAGGAGAAATTACTAAAGGTGACGCAGTTGTTACAACTGATGTCGGTCAACATCAAATGTGGGTTGCCCAATATTATCCATTTAAAAATCACGGTCAATTAGTTACGAGTGGTGGCTTAGGAACAATGGGCTTTGGCATACCTGCAGCAATAGGTGCAAAATTAGCTGAACCTGATAAAACAGTCGTAGCTTTTGTTGGCGACGGTGGTTTCCAAATGACCAATCAAGAGTTAGCAATACTAGAAGAATACGATTTAGACATAAAAGTTGTAATTATAAATAACGGCACGTTAGGTATGGTTAAACAATGGCAAGATAAATTCTTTAACAAACGTTTCTCTCATTCCGTATTTAATGGACAACCTGATTTCTTAAAATTGGGAGAAGCATACAATGTGAAAGGTTTCCTTATCGATGATCCAACACATTTAGAAGAACAACTAGACGCTGCTTTTGAACACAAAGGGCCTGCTCTCATTGATGTTCGTATCTCACCTATCGAACCTGTTAATCCAATGGTGCCTAGCGGTAAAGCTAATTATGAGATGGAGGGATTATTATGAGACGCACATTTAGAACAAAAGTTTTAGATAAAGCTGGTACTTTAAATAGATTAACGAGTATCTTTGTTCGCAGGCAATTTAACATTGTCACGTTATCAGTTACTCCAACGAGAGAAGATGGCGTTTCTAATATCACATTTGTAGCGGAAGTCCCAGATTCAGATGTTTTAAGAAACTTAATTAGCCAATTGGAAAAACAAATAAATATTATTGATGTAGAAGACATCACTGATACAAATACTTACAACAGAGAATTAGTGCTTGTGAAATTAGAAACACCAAGTAACCATCAAGATTTACAAAAAGTAATTAAACCTTATGATGCGCTAGTCTCTATTTTAAAAAATGAGGATCCTTACACCTATCTTCAAGCCTCAGGTCCACAATATACAATGGATAATTTATTAGATGATCTATCATCATATAACATTGAACAAGTTTCAAGAACTGGTTCAGCCGGTTTAGTTTAAAACACAATTCATCAAACTATATTTAAAACATGGAGGATTTTATTATGACAACAGTTTATTATGACCAATCAGTTACGAAAGATGCATTACAAGGTAAAAAAGTAGCCATCATCGGCTATGGTTCACAAGGACATGCACATGCGCAAAACCTAAAAGATAACGGCTATGACGTGATTATTGGCATCAGACCAGGTCGTTCATTTGACAAAGCAAAAGATGATGGTTTCGAAGTATATCCTGTAAATGAGGCAGCAAAACAGGCTGATGTCATCATGGTATTATTACCAGATGAAATTCAAGGACAAGTATATAATGAAGAAATTAAACCTAATTTAGAGCCAAATAATGCACTTGTTTTCGCACATGGCTTTAATATTCACTTTAATGTTATTCAACCACCTGAAACAGTAGATGTATTTTTAGTAGCACCAAAAGGGCCTGGACATTTAGTTAGACGTACTTTCACAGAAGGTAGCGCCGTACCCGCCCTATTTGCAGTTGAACAAGATGCAAGTGGTGAAGCAACTGATTTAGCACTAAGTTACGCAAAAGGTATTGGTGCAACTCGTGCTGGGGTTTTAGAAACATCATTTAAAGAAGAAACCGAGACAGATTTATTCGGTGAACAAGCAGTACTTTGTGGTGGTACAACAAAACTAATTCAATCTGGTTTTGAAACATTAGTTGAAGCTGGTTATCAACCAGAAATTGCTTACTTTGAAGTTTTACATGAAATGAAATTAATTGTTGATTTAATGTATGAAGGTGGCATGGAAAACATGCGCTATTCAATCTCAAATACAGCTGAATTTGGAGACTATGTATCAGGACCACGCGTAATCACTCCAGATGTTAAAGATAATATGAAAGCAGTACTTAACGATATTCAACAAGGAAACTTCAGCGATCGTTTCATCAAAGATAACGAAAATAATTTTGAAGAATTCCATAAACTACGTGAAGAACAACATGGACATCAAATTGAAGCGGTTGGTAGAGACCTACGTGAGATGATGCCATTTATTAAATCCAAGAGTATTGAAAAATAATTAGTTTTATGGTGATGCCTGAAGAATCAAGAGAAGTCCCCTACTTTAATTTTTAGGACAATTTTAGATTCTTCGGCTCATTCATCATATTGAACTAAAATCTATTTATTAGGAGATGTTTAAAATGACTAGCCATATTCAAATTTTTGATACGACACTAAGAGACGGAGAACAAACGCCAGGCGTAAACTTTTCCTTCGATGAACGCTTAAAAATTGCTAAACAACTTGAAAAATGGGGTGTTGATATCATCGAAGCTGGTTTCCCTGCTTCAAGTTCAGGTAGTTTTAAATCCGTAGAAGCGATTTCTAAAACATTAACAACCACTGCTGTTTGTGGCTTAGCACGTTGTGTCAAAAAAGATATTGATGCAGTGTATCAATCAACAAAAGAGGCAGTAAAACCTAGAATACATGTGTTCTTAGCAACTAGCCCTATTCACCGTGACTCAAAACTCATGATGTCCAAAGAAGAAGTGTTAGCATCAATCAAAGAGCATGTTGCTTATGCTACAGAATGTTTTGACGTCGTTCAATTTTCACCAGAAGATGCTACAAGAACGGAACTACCTTTCTTAATCGAATGTGTTCAAACTGCAGTTGATGCGGGAGCAAGTGTCATCAATATACCTGATACAGTTGGATTCAGCTATCCTACAGAATATGGCAAAATTTTTAAAACACTCCAAGAAAGCATTAAAACAAATCATGAAGTTATTTATAGTGCACACTGTCACGATGACTTAGGCTTAGCTGTTGCAAATAGTATGTCTGCAATTGAAAATGGTGCAAAACGCATTGAAGGTACTTTAAATGGTATTGGTGAACGTGCAGGTAACACAGCCCTTGAGGAAGTTGCACTTGGCCTATACGTTCGACAAGATCATTATGGTAATCAAACACAAATAAATCTCGAAGAAACTAAAAATACATCTGATTTAATAGCACGATATGCAGGAATTCGAGTCCCAAGAAATAAAGCTATTGTCGGACAAAATGCTTTTAGTCACGAATCAGGTATTCATCAAGATGGTGTTCTTAAAAATCCTGAAACTTATGAGATTATGACACCACAATTAGTAGGCGTCAAAACAACTGAATTACCGCTCGGTAAATTATCTGGTAAACACGCTTTTTCAGAAAAATTAGTTGCATTGGGATATGATGTGGATGCCGAAGAACAAAAAGAACTATTTAAGCAATTTAAAACAATTGCTGATAAGAAAAAGTCTGTTACTGACAGGGATATACACGCTTTAATTCAAGGAACTGAACATGAACAAAATGCCATCTATAAAGTTGAAGCTCTGCAACTACAATTCGTCTCAAATGGACTACAAAGTGCTGTCGTAGTTATTCAAGATAAAGATGGAAATACGTATCAAGATTCAAGTATTGGTACTGGATCAATTGTTTCTGTATATAATGCAGTAGATCGAATTTTCAATCGCAAAACTGAACTTATAGACTATCGTATTGAATCTGTAACTGAAGGTACTGATGCACAAGCAGAAGTACATGTCCAAATTAAAATTGGAGATCAAATCGTTACTGGTGTAGGTATTGATCATGACATCTTATTAGCATCATGTAAATCATATGTTGAAGCACATGCTAAATACGTTTCTAATTCAGAAGTGAAAGAAGGTATTCACTCATGAGTTATAAGATTGTAGCACTTCCCGGGGATGGAATTGGACCGGAAATTTTAAATGGTTCACTAGAAATTCTTTCACAACTAAGTAATATCTATAATTTCGACTATGAAATAGAAACGCATGATTTCGGCGGTATTGCTATAGATAATCATGGTACGCCACTACCTGATACGACGCTAAGTGCTTGTAAACAAGCAGACGCAATTCTATTGGGTGCTGTCGGTGGCCCAAGATGGACAGACCCTAATAATAGACCTGAACAAGGTCTGCTTGGTATTCGAAAAGCTTTAGGTCTATTTGCTAATATTCGCCCCACTACAGTAACGAGTGGTACCAGTCACTTATCACCTATTAAAAAAGAGCGTGTAGCTGGTACAGATTTTATTTTAGTAAGAGAGTTAACAGGTGGTATTTACTTTGGTGAACCAAAACATTGGAATGAGGATAAAGCTTTAGATTCCTTAACTTATACACGTACAGAAATAGAACGAATTGCAAGAGTTGCTTTTGATTTAGCTCAAAACCGTCGCAAAAAATTAACTTCTGTAGATAAGGAAAATGTACTTTCTTCCAGTAAATTATGGAGAAATGTAATAAATGATGTATCTAAAGACTATCCAGATGTTGAAGTTAATCATTTACTTGTAGATGCTTGTGCAATGCATATCATTACAAATCCTTCTCAATTTGACGTCATTGTAACAGAAAATTTATTTGGAGATATATTAAGTGATGAGGCATCTGTAATTCCTGGCTCGCTTGGTCTTTCACCATCAGCTAGTTTTAGTGAAAAAGGACCAAGACTTTATGAACCCATTCATGGTTCTGCACCTGATATTGCAAATAAAGATATAGCAAATCCATTCGGTATGCTTTTATCAGTGGTTATGTGTTTAAGAGAAAGTCTTAATGCACCAGAGGCTGCTCATAGATTAGAATCAATTATTTATCAACTTATCGAAGATGAAAAAACAACTCAAGATCTCAATGGTAAGTATAAAACGACTGATATTTTTAAATTCATTAAACAAAATCTTTAAAAAGGAGGAGATGTCATATGGGTAAAACACTATTTGACAAAGTTTGGAATAAGCATGTCTTAACCGGTAAAGAAGGTGACCCACAATTATTATATATAGACCTACATCTTATACACGAAGTCACATCTCCTCAAGCTTTTGAAGGACTTAGACTACAAAATAGAAAGCTGCGCAGACCAGATTTAACCTATGCGACGTTGGACCATAACGTTCCTACAGTTGATATTTTTAATATTAAAGATGAAATTGCTAATAAACAAATAACAACGCTTCAAAAAAATGCCAAAGAATTTGATGTGCATATTTTTGATATGGGTTCTGACGAACAAGGTATCGTGCATATGGTTGGTCCTGAAACTGGACTGACACAACCTGGAAAAACAATCGTATGCGGAGACTCTCATACAGCTACACATGGTGCTTTTGGTGCTATTGCATTTGGTATTGGAACTAGTGAAGTCGAACATGTTTTTGCAACACAAACACTATGGCAAACAAAGCCAAAAAATTTAAAAATTGATGTTACTGGTAAACTACCTACAGGCGTATATGCAAAAGATATTATTTTACATCTTATTAACCAATATGGTGTTGACTTTGGTACTGGATATGCACTTGAGTTTTCAGGTGAAACTATTCGTAGTCTATCAATGGAAGCAAGAATGACGATTTGTAATATGGCGATCGAAGCTGGTGCAAAGTATGGGATGATGGCGCCTGACGAAACTACATTTGAATATGTAAAAGGAAGACCTTATGCAACAAACTTTGCATATGATGTAGATGAATGGCGTGAACTTTACACAGATGATGATGCAAATTTTGATAAAATCATACGACTTGATGTTTCTGATTTAGAACCACAAGTTACCTGGGGTACTAGCCCTGAAATGGGTGTTAGCTTTAATACACCATTTCCTGAAATTAATGATGTTAATGATGAACGGGCCTATAACTATATGGGACTAGAACCTGGTCAAAAAGCAGAAGATATTGATTTAGGTTATGTATTTTTAGGTTCTTGTACGAATGCCCGACTATCTGATCTAATAGAAGCAAGCCATATTGTAAAAGGAAATCAAGTGCATCCTAATATTACAGCAATCGTCGTTCCTGGTTCTAGAACTGTAAAGATAGAAGCAGAAAAATTAGGTCTTGATAAAGTGTTTAAAAATGCTGGATTTGAATGGAGAGAACCTGGTTGTTCAATGTGTCTTGGTATGAACCCTGACCAAGTACCTGCTGGTGTGCATTGTGCATCAACAAGTAATCGTAACTTTGAAGGACGCCAAGGCAAAGGGGCTCGAACACACTTAGTCTCCCCTGCTATGGCAGCTGCTGCAGCCATTAACGGGAAATTTGTAGACGTAAGAAAGGTGGTTGTATAATATGGAAATCCAACCTATCACAACCTATACTGGTAAAGTTGTTCCATTATTTCATGATAATATTGATACTGACCAAATCATACCAAAAGTACATTTAAAACGAATTTCTAAATCTGGTTTTGGACCTTTTGCTTTTGATGAATGGCGCTATTTAGAGGATGGATCCGACAATCCAGATTTCAATCCAAATAAGCCAGAATACCAAGATGCCACGATTTTAGTAACAGGGGATAATTTTGGTTGTGGTTCGAGCCGTGAACATGCAGCTTGGGCAATTAAGGATTATGGTTTTAATATTATTATTGCCGGTAGTTATAGTGATATCTTTTATATGAACTGTACTAAAAATGCGATGTTACCTATCGTATTAAATGAAGAAGAACGTCAATACATTGCCAAAGCAGGTAAAGTCACTGTTGATTTACCTAATCAAACTGTGACTGCGAATGATAAAACATTTCACTTTGAAATTGATGAAACGTGGAAAAATAAACTTGTTAATGGACTTGATGACATTGCTGTAACACTACAATTCGAAAATGAAATTCAAACATATGAAACGTCAAAAGCTTTTTAACGAAACTTAAATAAAGGTGTGAAATTTATGGCTGTCAAAACAACTGTTTCTTCAAAAGATATAGATGAAGCTTTCTTACAATTGAAAGATGTTGTTAAAGAAACTCCTTTGCAAAAGGATCATTACTTATCGCTTAAATACGATTGTGATGTCTATTTAAAAAGAGAAGACTTACAATGGGTTCGATCTTTTAAATTAAGAGGTGCTTATAACGCAATTATAGCGTTAAATGAAAATGATAGACAAAACGGAATTACATGTGCAAGTGCAGGTAATCATGCACAAGGTGTTGCTTACACTGCCAACAAACTTAATTTAAATGCTGTTATATTTATGCCAGTAACTACACCTCTTCAAAAGATAAATCAGGTGAAATTTTTTGGTGGTAGTAACGCTGAAGTTGTGCTTACCGGCGATACATTTGATGATTGTCTAAAAGAGGCACTTACTTATACTCAAGATAATAAAATGAATTTCATCGATCCATTTAATAACATTTATACAATCGCTGGCCAAGGTACGTTAGCTAAAGAAATTTTAAAACAATCTAAAGAGGATAACATTCAATTTGATTATTTATTCGCAGCTATAGGCGGCGGTGGGTTAATTTCAGGGATAGGCACTTACTTCAAAGAACATTCACCACAAACTTCTATCATTGGCGTAGAACCTGCCGGTGCAAGTAGTATGTATGCCTCTGTTGTACTAGAAAATCAAATAGTAACTTTACCTGAAATTGATAAATTTGTGGATGGTGCATCTGTAGCAAAAGTCGGTGAAATCACATATGATATTGCCAAAAATGTAGTAGATGACTATATTCAAGTACATGAAGGCGCTGTTTGTTCAACGATCTTGGACATGTATTCTAAACAAGCAATTATTGCGGAACCTGCTGGTGCTTTAAGTGTTTCAGCTTTAGAACAATATCGCTCAGAAATTAAAGGTAAGACAGTTGTTTGCGTTGTAAGTGGCGGCAACAATGATATCAACCGTATGAAAGAAATCGAAGAACGTTCTTTATTATTTGAAGAAATGAAACATTACTTCATTCTCAACTTCCCACAAAGACCTGGCGCATTAAGAGAATTTGTAAATGACGTACTTGGACCAAAGGATGATATTACTAAATTTGAGTACCTTAAGAAAAGTTCTCAAAATACAGGAACTGTCATCATCGGCATACAATTAAATAACCATCAAGATTTAGATAACTTAAAGTCGAATGTCAATGAATTCGATCCTTCCAATATCTATATTAACGAAAACAAAATGCTTTATTCACTATTAATTTAAAAGTCTAGCTTATGCTAGACTTTTATTTTATATAAAGTACCACTTGCAGTTCTTCGAACTGGAAGTTAAGCTCCTTTTATGTAAAAAAAAGACCCTTTCGGGTCTTACTTGCCTGTAAAGTCACACTTCTTAATTTTAATTTTTACGTTTGACACTTATATATCTTATAAATTTATATGTTATTGGAATAGTGTGACTTATACATGAGCTTTAGCTCATGTATTCCTCTTTACCTACTCTTGCGGAACGTAAGTCAGCTACCTTCGGCGCTAAGAAGCATCCCTGACTTCAGACAAGCGTTCGTAAAGTACCACTCTCAATTTATTGAGATAGCGGTACTTATGCATGCGTTTTTGCTCATGCATTCCTTTTACTATTTCACGCTTTCCTCACTCACTTACCGCTTGTAAGCTCATTTCGTCTCTCGTTTACTTCGTCAGCTTCAAACGCTTTCTTTTGTCAGTTTGCAGTTCT
>NZ_PPRL01000044.1 GCF_002902235.1 Staphylococcus ureilyticus | reverse complement strand
CCTTTATAGTCCACTCACAGAAATTTAAAAAACATAAATACTAATCTTAAGTATTTTAAAATGAATGTTCATATTGCATTTGGGAGGCATTTTATGAATCATGAAAATAATAAGAAAAAATATAAGACAATAGAAGTGATAGCAAACACTTTTGGCATAGTAGCTTTGATCTTAGTATTTGCCTCATTGATTCTAGCTTTGATCTTTGAATGGAAATTTTTGGACTATGTTGTTAACGGGTCTGGTATACTTATTATACTAAGTTTAATCATAGGTGCGATACCACACGTTATGGAAAAAAATATCAAGAAAATCATTTTTGATTTTCTCTTTATCGTAATTATAGCGTTTATTTTTTATAACTTATAAGGGGGCTATACATGAAACTTATCACTAAAATTTTAGATGTTTTAGTATGGATATGCGTTATTTTATTGTTTAGTAAGTATATTGTTAAATATGCGAATATGATGTTTGATTGGAATTTAAGATGGTATTTTCTTGAAGATATACCTCATTTAGCATTGATATTATTTATTTTACTATTTGTATTTGCAGTACCTTCTGAAATGATAAAAGACAAACATAATAATGAATAAAGTCATACATCATATTTTTGTGTTATTTGAAAAGAAAATTTGGAATGATTTTGAAGATATTAGCCATTTTTTTATAAATCGATCTCTTTCTAGCGCTATATTTAGGTAAAATATATAGTGGTTTGAAACAAAAAGCTGCATCAAATCAATGTTTTGAAAGCTATCAAATTCAATGATACATATAGATAAGTTTATAATATAGCTGTCTATCATTATAGTTATAATCCTTTATTGCATTAAATGAAAAAATAAAATTATAAGATGAAATCAAGCACAGGTTACAAATTTAAGATTTACATTACTGTCACGTAGTTTTATAATTAGTTTTGCATGCCCACGGGTGTGCGAAAATGAGGAGATGGGTTTTCTGTGTGCCCTTGGGCATGCAGAAGATTCATAACTCCCGTTATAAGGCCCCTTTTATTAGGGGTCTTTTTGTATTTAAAAATATTGATTACCATTTACGTAAATAAAGTAATTGTGGTATTGTATTTTCATGTTGATTATCGTAATATTCATGTGTTTAAAAATATACAAATAAAAAGGAGTTTATGCATATGAGTTTTATAATAATGATCATTGTAGGTGGCCTAATCGGCTGGATTGCAGGTGCTATCGTAGGTAAAGATATTCCAGGAGGTATCATTGGTAATATTGTTGCTGGTCTAATTGGTTCTGCGATTGGTAGTAGATTACTTGGTACTTGGGGCCCAGTATGGGGTGGTGTACCAATTTTCCCAGCATTGATTGGGTCAATTGTATTTATATTTATCGCTTCACTTATTATTAGTGCGCTAAGAAAAAAATAATTAAGATAAATCGACTTATAAAAAGTTAGAAAAAATTTTTATTATAACGGGTAGAAATTATGATCTTTTTTGTGAAATTATTACGATAATCAACGACCATCTCTCAATGGTAATATAAAGGTGGTTTAGTATGATAAACATTATTTCAGCTATTGGTTCTATTGGAACTTTTATAATGGCACTATTTTATTTTGTTTCAGTTTCAATACAACTGTACCAAATGAAAATAAGTTTTATTCCTGCGCTTGGATTTAATCAAATTTTACTTTCTTTAGATAAAGATAATCAATTACAAATGATTAATACAAGTTCTGATTCTGTTGAACACCAAGATTATTTGAAAATTTTTAATCTAGGTGGCGGAGCAGCAAAAGATATTAAGATTGAAATTATTCTTAATGAAGATAACGTAATTCAAAAGAAATATGTAAGTATATTACCAAGTAAAGAAGGTTATTTATTACCAATTAATAAAGATGTTTTTGATGAATTGCAAAGTACCATTCAAAATAATGGTTATGAATCTAATTTAAATATTAGAATTAATTATTATCATAACGTTAGTAGAAAAGTAAAAACAATCATGTTAAATGGTAAATTAGATAGATTTAATACGTATGATGAAAAAGAACTTTATGAATTACAATTTATTAATAAATAATATTATTTGTGCTTTGTGCATATATAAATATTTTTATAAAAAACACTCATTAGATAACTTTAGGGTTATGGTGAGTGTTTTTGTTATGTTTTATGACATAGATTTGCTGTAGATATACTTTGAATATACAATGTAATAGAGGTGAAACGATATGATACGACAAGCACGACAATCAGATTTACAATCGATTTTAAGTATATATAATCATGCAATATTAAATACGACTGCAGTTTATACATATGAGCCAGTAACCTTTGAAGAAAGAGAAACTTGGTTTCATACAAAATTAGAGCAAGCTGAACCCATTTTTGTATATTTAAAAGATGGCCAAGTTGTTGGATTTGCAACATATGGTGCGTTTAGAAATTGGCCAGCATATCAATATACTGTGGAACATTCGATTTATGTTGACCCAGAAACTAGAAATGAAGGTGTCGCTTCACAACTTTTAGTTAAATTAATTGAAGAAATTAAAAACAGAAATTATAAGACAATTGTTGCAGGTATTGACGCATCAAATACTGCTAGCATTAAATTACATGAAAAGTATGGTTTTGAATTATGTGGAACTATAAAAAGTGTCGGTTATAAATTTGACAGATGGTTAGATTTAGCTTTTTATCAATTAATATTGAAATAATTATGTTTAAAGCCAACGATGCTATTTTAGAGCAAGTAAATAAAGTATTATAGAAATTGTGCCGGACATGATGTTAGATAAGTTATTTTAATCGTTTGGTAAGTCAGTGGAAACATTTTGCGATACGTATTAGCATCAATGCTAATTAGCTAAACAAATCATCAACGGTAGTATCGAGCATTGATGCCAGTTTAAATGCTAAAGATAATGATGGATCATATTTATTATTTTCAATCGCATTAATGGTTTGTCTAGAAACGCCAAGTGCTTGACTAAGTTTTAATTGAGAAATGGCCTTCTGCTTGCGATAATGTTTGATTTTGTTTTTCATTTTATCTTCCTTTTATGTATATTTACGTTTTACGTAAAAATAGTTCATAATCGTTAATATGAAAATAATGATAATGATGGATAGCTCTGGATAAGTTGAAAAAAGCTGTGATTAAAGTCCCATACATTAATTATGCGCAATATAAATGTTAAGAGTAGGGCGTGTATTGTCCAAATGCAAGTTCTAGCAAGTACTTCTGTGAATATTTTACTTTGCCTTTCGTCATATTGATTATTAGCTTGGTCAGATATCTCTGAAGGTAAAAATTTATGAGACAGTATCGTCCAGCTGACTGTAAATAATAAAACAACAATAAAAATGATGAATAATTTCATAATGATGCCTCCATAAGTAGAAAATTTTTCATTTTCAACATAAAAAACATGTGCTTAAATGTCAAATGTTTTTGACATTTTTAAATAGAAAATAAAAGTGCTCGTTAGTTTAATAAGTAGAAAGGGTATGGATAAATAAATAATATGACCTTTTCATAAGAGATTTTTAGGTTTTTGTAGTGATACGGTTTGAAAATCTTATTCATATGACTTGGGGTGATTGTGATGGCTGTGTTTGCCTTGTTATTTCATTTAGTCTGTTTAATTATTGTTTTAATCGCAGGTTTTAAAGCATTAAAAGAGTTCAGAAAACCTATGAACCAACGTAATCAAAGAAAAATTGATTCCATTTTAGTACTTGTGTTAGTGGTGGCTTTGATTGCGATACTGTCTAGTGTTTTTACAGATATTTAATAAAATGTCGTTGCTCAAGTGAGCGACGGCTTTTAATTTTGTTTTAGAAACGGTAAATGTCGTTAATATGAAGTATAAAATAATATTTCATTTTGTAATTAATTCAATATTAATATAGAATGAATTAAAGAAGTTTTGTAAATGAAATTTTTTGCTACTTAATAGTAAACGGATTAATATTTTATTCAAGGAGATGTCGTTATGAAGTTTAGATTTAGTGTTTCATTGTTGTTGGTTTCAAGTTTATTATTGTCACAAACTGCAATGGCAGCACAAGAAAATAAAAGCACTCAGGATACAAAGAAAAATGATACACAAAATAAAGAAAATACGAGTAAAGCCATTGATTATGAAAAAGCTCAAAAAATGAGTCCGCAACAATTGAAAAATGCATTAACACCAGGAGATTTAAAGTTACATAATAAAGATGGTGAACGTCAAAATACTGAAATGAGAAGTTTTTCAGCAAATCGAGCATATCAAGATGTAAATACATACATAGCAAATAATAATATAAAGCCAGCTAAAATCGTACAAGATTCTAGAATGAATAACTTACCAAAGTATAATTATAAATCTGGCAAATATATCGGTGTAGTAATTCATGAAACGGCCAATCCAAACAGTACAATTGATGGTGAGGTAAATTACATGTACAACAATTATAATAGTGCATTTGTACATGCGTATGCGGGTAGCGATAAAATTGTGCAGACTGCGCCAAGTCAATATTTAGCTTGGGGTGCAGGTGCTAACGCTAATCCATATTTTTATCAAATTGAATTAACAAGATCAAACACATTTGATGGTTTTGCAAGATCAGTTAATAACCAAGCATATTTAACCGCAAAATGTTGAAAGCCAATGGGCTACAACCTTCGCTTGCTGACAATAATCAAGGGACAGGCACAATTATAAGTCACAATGCGGTAAGTCAATATTGGGGTGGTTCAGACCATTCAGATCCGATTGGCTATTTCGGACAATGGGGATATAATATGAACCAGTTTTACAGTTTAGTACAAAAACACTATAAATCTCTATCAGGTGGTAGTAGTGATGGAGCAATTACTGGTAGCACTTATAAAGTATCAAAAGGTGATACGCTGTATAGTATTTCGAGAAGAAGTGGCGTTTCAATAGATAATATTAAGAAATGGAACAAATTAACGAGTAACACACTTTCTGTAGGACAAGTACTAAAGTTAAAAAATCCTAACACACCAAGTGATTCCATTACTGGAGATTCACATAAAGTGGTTGAGGGAGACACACTTTATAATATTTCAAAACGAAGTAAAGTGAGTGTAGCAAACATAAAAAAATGGAATCATTTAAAGTCTGATAATATTAGTAAAGGACAAATTTTATATCTAGTTAAGACATATACGGTTAAAAAAGGTGATACTTTATACAGTGTTGCTAAAAATCAAGGTACTACTGTAGATAAAATTAAAAAGGATAACAAGTTGAGTTCTAATAGTTTGAAAGTAGGGCAAATTTTAAAAATAAAATAGAAGTATTGCATATAAACGAGCAAGTCTTAATGGACTATGCTCGTTTTTTAATACATTGAAAAACGATTTTTGAATATAATTGTGAACGTCATAGTTTCGTGTTACTTTAATAATATAAAATCATAGGTGGGTATAGATAATGAAAAAAATCAGTTTAATACTGTCATTGTTATTTTTATCAGTGATTTTGACAGCATGTGGTAACAACGAAAAAAATAGTGATGATGTTGAGCAAAGCAGTAATACAAACAAACAAGATGAAGACAATGATCAGCGTGAGGAACGACAATCTACAGAACAAAGTGAAGCAAAAAAGGATCAGTCGTTACCTCAAGATTCAACGGCTGAAAATGACAAGAATACAGATTCAAAAGCTAAAAAGAAAAACGATAATGTTTCAAAAAAGAAAAATGACGATAATAGTACAAGTTATTTAACAGGTTTAAGTGCTTCAGAGATCGAATACGCACGTGTTTGGCATCAACTAGGCATGATTAAAGATGTCAAAAATATTTATGTCAAAAAATATCCAAAAGGGTCGCCAGTAAATGAAAATGCGGAAAAAAGCGCAAAATATCCTGAGGATGTTGTTAAATTAGAAGCACCAATGAAAGTGGGTGGCTCAATAACATATAGTAGTAATGGGGATGGAACTATTAATATTTATAAAAAAATCCCTTACAGATGGGAGACAAGCACATCTTCGAACCCTGAGGATGTTTATCAAGACACTAAAAATGCAGTTGAGCAAGATGTAGAAACAGTTGAAGTTAATGCAACAGACAATGCACAAATCAAAAAGTTAGCTCAAAGTATACAATTGGTTAATGAATGATGCTTTGTGGTATAAAGTAAAGAACAATTTTGAAGTGATTTGATCATGGCATCAATAATTCTAAGTATTTTATGATTTTGTATAGTGTGATACATTACATGTAATCGTAATTAGGAAATTGTTAGCATACGATATATAGCTCGTAACTATAAATTTAGTTGAGGTGAGACGCATGTTAACTAAAGGTATTAAATTATCCATATGTTAAATTCTTTTTTGATGTGATTGGTATTTTATGTGCGATAAGCGTATTAGCGATCATATTTGTTAATGGTTTTACCAACAGTCAATCTGGTAACTTTAGTTTAGGATTCGAAATAACTGGTACACATATGATAATGATGAATATTTTGGTATTAGTGACAATGATTTGTGCAAAAACATCAACAATTTTAAGAAGAGTAAAATAGTGTGATACGGGTTTGATTAGATTGTACTGAAACGAATATTTATGTGAAGTAGAAACAGACCAGAAATTAAAAACTAATTTCTGGTCTGTTTTCATTTTTTATAGATGCACATTTTCTTTAGCATAATAAAATTTTTGCTTTTTTTCAGTAATAAATAATTGGAGAAATGTAAGTATACCCATTTTACCTATTAACATTGTGAGTACAATGACTATTTTCGTAGGGCTATCATATACTGTCGTGAAATTCATCGATAGCCCAACAGTGCCGAAAGCGGAAATCACTTCAAATAATACTTTAGAATAAGATATTGTCGAATTCAAATAACTTACAATAAATGAGATAAATATAACAAATGTCCCGGCAGAAAATGTAATGGCCACAGCAGTTTTTAATGTATGGTCATGTATAGATTTTTTGAAAATAGAAGGGTGTTGTTCGTTTTTTAATGTACTTTTTATAAATAATAACGTTAAGACTAAACTTGTTACTTTAATACCACCTGCAGCACTGATAGGGGCGCCACCAATAAACATTAAAAGCATTAATAATATTGAAGTAGGTGGTGTGATTTGTCCGATATCGACACTGTTAAAACCAGCAGTTCGTGTCGTAACAGACTGAAAGAATGAAGCGCCAAGTTTTTCTAAAAATGATAAATGCATCATAGAATGGTTATATTCTAAAAAGTAAAACACAACCCAACCAATAAATATGAGTATGACAGATGTCGTTAATACGATTTTTGAGTGTACGGATAATTTACTTAACTTTCTTGTTGTAGCGACGTCTAAAAAGACAAGCGGTCCAATACCACCCATGATGATAAGAACTGGAACGATTATAGTTATTATAGGATCATTAACAGTGCGCATCATATTATCACTAAATAATGAAAAACCAGCATTATTAAAAGCAGAAATTGAAGTAAACACACTTAAAAATAGCCCTTTACCAAAGCCGTATTTTGGAATAAATGATAGTGCGATACATATTGCTCCAATGAATTCTGTAAGGATACTATAAACAACGAATTGAAGAATTAATTTGATGACGCCACCAGGTGTTTCAATGTTCCAGGTTGTCATAATCAAATAACGGTTTCTTAAACTGATTTTTCGATGCATCAGTATCAGTGTTAAAAGTGTTACCGTGACTATTCCTAACCCACCAATTTGAATAAGTAATAAAATAATAGTATCGCCTAACCCATTAAATTGACTAGATATATCTATAGTCGCTAGGCCAGTAACTGTAAATGCACTAGCAGAGATAAAAAATGCGTCTACAAAATCTAAAGGTTTTACACCTGTGACCGGTAAATATAATAATAAGGTGCCAACGATTGTGGTGAATAAAAACAACATTAAATACATATATAATGGTTTGTTTAATAGTCTCATTTTTAAAGTCCCTCGCATTTTAATAATGAGTATTTTATACTCATT
>NZ_PPRL01000043.1 GCF_002902235.1 Staphylococcus ureilyticus | reverse complement strand
TATCATCAGACTATAGGTGTATTTATATTTTAACTATAGACCGATGTATGTTTCATGCATTAATATTAAACTATATTAAAAGGAGTGAATAGACAATGAGTATTTTATCTATAATCCTGCTTGCACTCTTAGTTATCTTATTATTTAGAGTAGGTTTATCTATTTTAAGATTTTTAATCTATGTTGGCATAATTGTATTATGTATTTACCTAGGATACCAAGGCATTCTTTGGTTAATGGAAAATTATAATCAATTTTTCAGTTTTATAAATTAAAATTTTAGCGCTTATAGACATTGATGTCCAATAAGCGCCTTTTTTTAATTCATATGACTGTTTTTCGCAATTACACGCTTACATTAATAACAAGCACACAATAATAACGTCCAAATTAATCTAACGACGACCGTACTAAAAATGAATAATCCTAATCTTTCAAAAATTAAGACGCGTTGATGAAACTGTACCGCCAACCGTCAAAATCAAAATAGTACTATATAAATGCATTATAATCATTTTAATCATTTGCATTTAATAAATCATAGGTAATAATAGCGCAACTAAAAGTATATTGCCTACTGCTTAGCCAGCTAATTTGATGTCTCGGATATAAAATAACTATTTAGTATATAATGACAGAGCCATTCAATATCATCAGCAATATTAACTCCATTTAAACTAACACAGTTTAATCAAAATATCCTTCTTCTACCATACTTAAATATTCATGGTCTCCTATAATGACATGGTCTAATAAATCAATACCTAAAAGTTGTCCACATTCTCTAAGTCTTTCGGTGGTTTTAATATCTTCATTTGAAGGTGTTGTATCACCAGATGGATGGTTATGTAAAACGATAATTGCATTACTGGCACATTTAATCGCTTCACTAAATATTTCTCTTGGATGTACGATTGAAGCATTTAACGTACCTATAAATATTGTTTTCTTTTTTATAACGATATTTTTGGAATTTAAGAAAAGTACAATAAATTTTTCTTGTTTTAAGTGTTCCATCTGACCCATCATAAAGTCCGCCACATCTTTAGGGCTAGTGATTTGAATTTTATCATCGACGCTTCCAGAATGTATGCGCTCTCCTAATTCAAATGCTGCTTTCAATATAAGTGCTTTATACAGTCCCACACCTTTTATTTTGTTTAAATCGTTAATGGATAATGCTTTTAACTCTTTTAAATTATCTACTGATTTTAATAATTCATTAGCTATGTCTAAACTTGAACTACCTTTTCTACCTGTATTAATTAGAATAGCTAATAATTCAGCATGTGATAAATACCTAGCACCCTGACTCAACATACGTTCTCTTGGTTTTTGATGATCTGCAAGTTCATTTATTTTCAATAAATAACAACTCCTATGAAATAATCTAGATGTATTACAATATTGGTAAACTTAATCATTTGTAATGTCATTGGAATAAGATTCTTTAGAAGATTTCAAAAGTGAGATGTATTTATTCTACTACGAATGATATCTCATGTAGACTTTTTTCTCATTAATCTAATAATTGTTAATTTCTAGCTAAAAATTTTTAATTCAATATGAAACAGTTGCATCATTAAAATTTATGATTATCAAAATGATTACTATCATGCTGATATTTTCTAAAACTATCTATTAAAATGAAAATGCCTAATCCAAGTATGATTAAAGGAAGTATGATGATGAAATATATTGTGAGTTTCCCAAATATATTAGTTAAAAATGCTAAAGCAAATATTATTAAAAATACAAAATTTAATAAACTTAATAGTGTCGTTCTCTTCATAACTGAATCCATCCTTAAATTAATGTCTGTTCAAAGATATCTCATAATAGTGCGTTAAAATTCGACAAATAAAATCATACATTATATATAATTAAAAAGCATAGTAAGTATCAACATGTAAATCTTACATATTAAAATAACTATGCTTTTAATCAAACTACTCTTCTTTTTTAACTTCTTCTACTGTTTTTTCAACTTCTTCACGTGTCATTTTTTCACGTCCATTTTTCATTGCTTTTAATGTTTTATGTGCGAACGCTAATGGTAAACGACAGAACAACAATATCGTTCTTTTATTGATAGCCTTCATGTATTCATCAGCTTTTGCTAAATTTTCTTCAGCATATACAAATAAATCTGCGCGAGTCCAACCATCTGGAACAAAGCTTACGTCACGTTCTTCAAGATCTTCTTCCTCATTACGAAGGATGTTGACAGCCTGGAGTCCTCTACCGTAGCCTATTGCTAAATCTCTATCTGTTTTAACGTTTGCACAAACATCCCAGAGTTTAGATAGCATTACACCTACAAGCCCAGCCACATAATATGTATAATCATCTAAATCATCGCGAGATTTAATTCTCCAATTAGCTTTTGCCCATTTTGCCATACCATACGCCATTTCACTAGAAGATTCTCTAACGATTGACCGTGTGTGTTCAGGGCAAGCATCCAACCAATCTTCCAATCTTACTGTAACCTCTGGTAATTTATCTTTGACTGGATTTATGATTTCTAAATATTTTTCTGAATCAAAAGGTGTTTTAAGTAAATCGCTAATTTGCATTAACAAATGATACTTTAAATCATTACTAATTTCTTCATGATCTTCAATTTCATCAATTGCACGCATAACTAAATATGCACAAGCTACAGAATGTTTTAGTTCTTTTTCTAAAAAAGTAATTGGAATATAAAACGTACGGCTTGTCTCTTTTAAAACGCGCATTGCATCTTTTGGGAATTTCTTTTCTGCCATTTTATGAGTTCCCCTCCCTTTTCTTGATATTATCATATTTTTAAATATTAAAATAGCATATGCTATACTGTTAGCAGATTTATACTTATGTTATTTAAATATATTAAAAAGCGAGAATAAAATCGACTAAAATTAATCGATTCTATTGCCCGCTTCTAGGAGTTAGCAAACACAGATTTTTAAAATACTAAGCTTCTAAAGATTTTAGTACTTAAATGTAACTTTAAATTCTATTATACAAACTCTTCGTATTCATAAGGATTTTGTCCTTCAACACGACCATTTTCACCTTTGTCTAATGCATCAATTTTAGCAATATCTTGATCTGATAGTTCAAAGTCTAGATAATTAAAGTTATCACGTTGATGGTTATATTGTGATGCTTTAACTACAGGAAAAACATGCTTTTGGTTTACCCAATTAATAATGACTTGTGCTGTAGTACGATGATATTTTTCAGCAATTTCTTTAATTGTATCATTCATAAGCACATCATTAATCTCACGACCCAAAGGACTCCACGCTTCTGATAAAATACCACGCTTATCATTTTCTTCAATTAATTCACTATTATTAAAGTATGGGTGAATTTCTATTTGGTTAGTTACCGGAGTAACTCCTGTTGCCTCAATGATGTCATCTAAATGATCAGGCATAAAATTAGATACACCTATTGATTTTATTAATCCATATTTTTGAGCATCAACTAATGCTTGCCAAGCTTCCACATATTTACCTTGTTTAGGATTAGGCCAATGAACTAGATATTTATCAAAATAATCTAAACCTGTTCTATAAAGAGATTCTTGTATCAAGTTAATTGCCTTATCATATTCATGAGCCGAACCTGGTAATTTGGCACTAACATAAATTTCTTCTCTAGGAATACTAGAACGACGAATAGCTTCACCTACCATCCCTTCATTATTGTAGTTAGTAGAAGTATCAATGACGCTATAACCTAGATTTAATGCATTTTCTAATTCTTTAACACCTTTACCACCTTGAATATTAACTGTACCTAATGCTATATGAGGTAATGTAGTACCATCATTTAATAGAAACTTTTTATTTAAACTCAATTTATAACTTCCTTTCAATATTAGGTGAGTTTTGTTACAAATCAACCTTAAATTGATTTTAAATCATTACTTTTATATTTTACCCTTTTTTAAGCATTTATAATCGCTATAGTTGTCTGAATTAATCATAAGTATCTTAATCCTACTTCAAAAATTCTTAAATGTAATAAAACTGTCTCTATACAAAAAGCAAGATATATAAATGGAATAAGTGGTATTTTAATTTTTCGCTTTTTTGTTTGAAGCACTAATATCGTTGAAATTACACTGCCTAATAAGAAAGTAAGAAAGAGTATGTTAATAAAGATGGAATAAGGTATTAAGTAAGATAAAAGTGAACAAATTAATATATCGCCATATCCAATAGCATGTTTGAACAAGAAATAAAATATGTGTAGAAAGAATGTAACAATGACAAAATAATTAAGATGACCCTCAAAAATTATTGCACTAACAAAAGCAAATATTAAAAATATATGTAATGGGATAGAAAGTGTTTGTATATCATAGAGAGCAAAAACAAGCAGAAATAAATATAAACATATGAAAGTACTTAACGCTTGTACATTTGGATGAAATAGTGTATAAAGTGCTGGTACTACTGACAATATTTCACCTAAGATATAACATCTACTAAGCGTTTGTTTACAGCACGACGCCTTTCCAAAAAGTCTAATATAACTGAATATGGGTATGATATCTCTGTACCTCAATTGCTTATTACAGAAATCACATTTAGATTTAGTTACCAAATACTTTAATTTAAAAGTTTCTACAAAACATAACTGGTAAAGAAAACTAAATAATACAGGACATACAACAAACAATAACAGCAATGAATCGCCTCCTCTTGCTTATTATACCTGCAAGAGCCTAGCTTTTTAACAAAAACATCATTTTTTAAAGAATAGTAACTAGCTTTATGATATTCAAATAAAAATATTTAGAAATTCACTTTCGCTTTAACTTCACTAATGAAATACAAACTACCTGTAATGACTAACCCTTGTCCTTCATAGTTTTCAATAAATTGAACAAAATCATCTACAGTTTCTTTTTGCTCGAATCGTATTTCATCATAAATTTCTTCTTTTGTACATGCTTTTGGAAAATCAAAATCGGTAATATACATTGTAGAAGCAATTGTTTTTAATTGATCAACCATTGCGTGGATAGGCTTGCCATTGATAGCTGCATACAAAACGTCCACATTGTCTATTTTATAATAATCTTTTAATGTCTTTATGAGTGCTTCTATACTTTCTAAATTATGCGCACCATCTATAATCATCAATGGATCATCTTTAACCTTTTCAATTCTTCCTGTCCAACGCACTGCTTCAATCCCATTGATCATCTTGTTAAAATCTAATTCCACTAACCCTGATTCATTTAATTCGATTAATGCTGTAATTGCCAATGCTGCATTCTCTTTTTGATGTTCACCAAACATATCCAAAATAAGCGTTTCTAGTTCATAATTCTTATAGCGATATGTAAATTCCTCACCTTGTGAAATCACACTGATATCTCTATCTAACTCGATACCTTCCGCATTTTGTTGTTCTACAAAATCACGAATGACTTTAAGTGCATCTTCATTCTTCACAGCATATATAACAGGTGTTTCAGGTTTAACAATTGCACCTTTATCTTTGGCAATATCTACATATGTGTCGCCTAATATATCAACATGATCTAAACCAATACTCGTTAAAATGCTAAGTATTGGTTTAAATACATTTGTAGAATCATTTTTTATACCTAAGCCTGCTTCTACTATTACAAAGTCAACCGGATGAATTTCTCCAAAATATAGAAACATCATCGTTGTAATAATTTCAAATTCTGTTGCTGTTCCAAGTTCTGTTTCTGCTTCTAATGCTTCACTTACTGGTTTTACCTTTTGAACTAATTCTACAATGGCATCATCGCTAATTGGTACACCATTTAAACTTATACGTTCATTAAACGTTTCTATAAAAGGAGATGTAAAGGTCCCAATTTCATATCCATTGTCAACAAGCGCTGACCTTAAATAGGCAACTGTTGATCCTTTACCATTTGTACCACCGACATGAATACCATTGATATTAAATTGTGGATTGTTTAATTTATCTAGCATCCACTCCATGCGTTTAACACCTGGTTTAATGCCAAATTTAGTTCGTTCATGTATCCAATATAAGCTGTCTAGGTAATTCATGTTAAGGACTCCTATGCTTTTAATTGATTAATGCGTTCTTGTACACCATCATATTTTTCTTGATATGTTTGCTTTTTCTCACGTTCTTCATTAATAATTTTTTCAGGTGCTTTATTAACAAAGTTTTCATTTGCTAGTTTCTTATTAACACGGTCTAACTCTTTTTCCCATTTTTTGAGTTCATTTTCTAAGCGCGAAATTTCTTTATCCATGTCAATCAAGCCTTCTAATGGTAATACGACTTCACCAGCAGAAGTAATAGATGTCATTGCTTTTTCAGGGATATCTATTGTAGTTTTAATAATCAACTCACTTGGATGACAAAATCTATCAATATAGTTTGAATTGTTTAATAAAGTCTCTTTTATATTTTCATTTTTTGCTTGAATAAAAATTGGAATTGCTTTAGATAATGGCGTATCTACTTCTAAGCGTGATTGTCTTACGGATTTAATTATTTCAACAAGTTGTTGCATCGTTTCTTTACTTTCATCAAATACTAACTCATTATTGGATTTTGGCCAAGCTGCATTGACAATCGTTTCACCTTCGTGTGGTAAATTTTGCCAGATTTGTTCTGTTACAAATGGCATAAATGGGTGCAACATTCTCATCGTATTATCTAATACATATGTTAATACAGAACGTGTAACTTGTTTTTGATCTTCATCTTCTCCGTTCATAGGTATTTTACTCATTTCTATATACCAATCGCAGAATTCATCCCAAATAAAGTTATATAAAGCTCTGCCAACTTCTCCAAATTCATAACGTTCACTTAAATCAGTGACTGTATCTATTGTTTCATTTAAGCGTGTTAAAATCCATTTATCTGCTAATGATAAATTACGAGTTAAGTCAACATCTTCAACTTTGAAATTGTCACCAATATTCATCAGACTAAATCTAGCAGCATTCCAAATTTTATTAATAAAATTCCAAATTGATTCAACTTTTTCCGTAGAATAACGTAAATCATGACCAGGAGATGACCCAGTGGCTAAGAAATATCTTAAACTATCTGCGCCGTACTCATCGATTACATCCATAGGATCAACACCATTGCCTAAAGATTTACTCATTTTACGGCCATCTTCAGCACGTACTAACCCATGTAATAACACATCATTAAATGGTCGTTGTCCTGTAAACTCAAGTCCTTGGAATATCATTCTGGCAACCCAAAAGAAAATAATATCATAACCGGTTACAAGTACATTAGTTGGATAATAACGTTGAAAATCTTCGTTTTCAGTATCAGGCCAACCTAATGTTGAAAATGGCCAAAGCGCACTTGAGAACCAAGTGTCTAATACATCCTCATCTTGCGTCCATTCATCTGAATTTTGTGGAGGTGTTTCACCGACGTAAATTTCTCCTGTTTCATTATGATACCATGCAGGTATTTGATGCCCCCACCATAATTGTCGTGAAATCGTCCAATCTCTAATTTCTTCCATCCAACGATTAAATGTTTTTTCAAATCTTTGAGGTACAAAATCAATTCTATTATCCGTTTTTTGGTTATTTAACGCTTGTTCTGCTAATGGTTTCATTTTAACAAACCATTGTGTGGATAGATAAGGTTCAACGACCGCACCAGAACGTTCAGAATGTCCAACAGAGTGTTCATGTTCTTCAATTTTAATCACTAAATCCTGTTCTTGTAAATCTTTTACTAATGCTTCACGACATTCAAATCTATCCATACCTTGATATTTACCAGCATGTGCATTCATATGACCAGACTCATCCATAACAGTAATGTGCTCTAGATCATGACGGTTACCAATTTCAAAGTCATTTGGATCATGTGATGGCGTAACTTTCATCGCACCACTACCAAAATCGATATCCACATATTCATCTGCTAGAATTGGTAATTCTCTTCCAATTATAGGCAAGATTACAGTTTTACCTATCACATCTTTATAACGGTCATCATTCGGATTCACCACGATTGCAGTGTCACCTAACATTGTCTCAGGGCGCGTAGTTGCTATTTCTATATACCCATTGCCATCTGCGTAAGGATATTTGAAATGATAGAACTTGCCTTGAACATCTTCATGAATGACTTCTATATCAGATAAAGCAGTACGTGCAACTGGGTCCCAGTTGATAATGTATTCACCTCGATAGATGAGTCCTTTATTATACATATCGACGAATACTTTTTTTACCGCTTTACTAAGTCCTTCATCTAACGTAAAGCGTTCTCTACTATAATCTAAACCTAAACCTAATTTTGCCCATTGTTGTCTGATAAAATCAGCATACTCTTCTTTCCAGTCCCAGGCTTTTTCGAGGAATTTTTCTCTACCTAAATCATGGCGAGATAAACCTTCTTCTTTGAGTTTCGCTTCTACTTTAGCTTGTGTCGCGATGCCAGCATGATCCATACCTGGTAAATATAGTGTGTCATACCCTTGCATACGTTTCATTCTTGTTATAATGTCTTGTAATGTTGTATCCCAGGCATGACCTAAATGTAATTTACCTGTTACGTTTGGGGGTGGAATAACAATTGTATATGTTTCTTTTGAATGATCTTCTGCTGCTTTAAAATAGCCATTACTGACCCATTGATCATAACGCCCAGCTTCAACTTCGTTTGGATTATATTTGGGGTTCATTTCCATGTTTAAAATCCTCCTTAAATAAATAAAAACCCATCCTATAAAATAGGACGGGTTTACCGTGGTACCACCTAAATTCAAGAAATTAACATTAATAATTTCAAGCACTTAAAATTATGATTAACGCTCAAACACGCTTTAACCTACTTTATTATCTTTGTTTTGACAAATTTCAGCTAAAGTTCAATGAGGGCTACCTTCAATAAGTTAAACTGTACATTTTCAGCGACCATGTACTCTCTGTTAAATTTCAGCTTATTTACTCTTCCCATTAAACAATATTTCTTTACTTGATTATAGTATAATGGATATGAAAATAAGTCAATAAAATGGAGTGAAATTTATGAATGAATGTGCGTTCGGCACTACAGATCCTGTATATATTAATTATCACAATGAAAGTTGGGGACATCCTATATATGATAGTTTGAAATTGTTTAAATTAATGGCGTTAGAATCCCAACATGCTGGTCTATCTTGGTTAACCATTTTAAAGAAACAAGAAGCGTATGAACAAGCATTTTATAATTTCAATCCAGCTAAAATTGTAAAAATGACTTCAGAAGATATTGATAAGTTAATGGCATTTCCTAATATTGTTCATAACAGAAAAAAATTAGAGGCTATTGTCAATCAAGCTAAAGGTTATTTTAAAATTGAGCAAGATTTCGGCAGTTTCAGTAAATTTTTATGGTCTTATGTCGATCATAAACCACTCGATTTAGGTTATATTCAATCAAGTGAACGGATTACAGTCGATCAGCGTGCAACTGAACTTTCTAAAAAATTAAAACAATATGGATTTAGTTTTTTAGGTCCGGTAACTGTCTTCTCATTTTTAGAGGCAGCAGGACTATATAACGCTCACTTACAATCATGTCCTTATAATCCTAATATATACAACGGTGAAGGTTTTCATTAACATCAAACTAGTTTTGATATAAAAAGTGACATGCTCCCCCATAGTATTTATTTTTAAATATCTACATGGAGAAGCATATTAGAGACTTTGTTGACAGTCTGGCATGAGCTTTTGTTCATGTTTTTAGATTAAACAACTAGGAATCTTTCAAAAGTGAATCGATGTCATAAATGTATAAAAATGATATGCATAAAATCATGAAAATTTAAGTTTATAAAAACCACTCCGAAGAGTGGTCAAAAGGATGAAGTACTGGAGGTACTTCTCTTCTATAATATCAAACAGAAATATGTTGTTCAATATATTAAATATTAAATTATTGTAAAAAATTAAAAGATTTACAAAGTTATATTTCGCTAACCATTTTTATTGCTTTCACGCTGCCTTTCTCTAAATTTAAGAAAATAATTTAACATCGGTGCAATTAAAAATAATATAAAGAAAATTCTAAAGATATGATAACTAGATATCATCGCAACATCTGCGCCAGTTTCAATAGCAACTAATACGATTTGACTCATACCCCCAGGCGCAGCACCAAGGAATAGTTCATTTACTTGATGATGAGATACCGTTGCTATAAACAAGACCATGACAAATGCTAATAATATCAATAAAATATTCTGAAATGCTATTGCTAATGCAATTCTTCCTTTCATTTGGTCAAGTAATTTTGCTATTTGTATCCCTATTCGAATCATATATATGATTTGTGCTGCAGCAATGATGTAATTATCTAATGTGAAAGTCACACCAGTAACTAAGTTCCAACATATCAGTACGAGGATAGGCGCAAGTAATTGCTTGGTTGGAAAATTTATTTTTGACATAACAAAATAAATAACGACTATTGCTATAATGAGTAGAGCCATATTGGGAATTGTTAAAGCCTGTGTCAAAACTTCTGTAGACTGTCCAGACGTTGAATGATTTCCAGGGCTTTGAAAAAAATACGAAATAAATGGCACTAATATAACTACAAAAATGATTCTTGATGTTTGAGTTAAACTAACAACCATGATATTCGCTTTTTTATTTTCTTCTGCCATTATTAACATTTGACTTAAAGCGCCAGGAATCACACTTAAAATTGCCGTTTCAGTATTAACATTGGCAATTTTTTTGAAAAAATAAGCAATGATTAATGCTAAAATAAGTAACATAATTGTTATTAAAACAATCGTGAGCCAATCATCTTTAATGTCAAATATGACATTTTTAGTAAACGTAGAGCCAATTTGAACACCTAAAAGCACTAACCCGATTTGGCTCAACCAAAACGGCCACTTTATATCTAAATGTAAATAGCGTATACAAACGATACTAGCAATAATTGGACCAAACATAAATGGTAGCAAAACATGGGCAGCATTTAGTGCCAAACTAAAAATAAGCGCTAATATTAATACGATTATATTATTTTTTAAATGCTTATTCATATGCTCACAACTTTCCTTAGTATCGTTATATATACATGTCTAACTAAAACAATGGAGCGAGTTAGAAATCAAAATGCTTAATTTGATTTCGAATCCTCGCCCCATTAAGGTAAAAAGAACTCTAAAAAGTAAGTACAATTAAATATTGTTAATGAAGCTTTTAAAATACTGTTTAATATGGCTAAGTAGTAAATACCAACATAAAACTTTTAAATGACTAACATTAAACAATACGACTTAAAGCAGTATCAAATGCTGCTAATGTTTTTTCTATATCCGCTTCTGTATGGGCAGTAGAAAGGAAAGTCCCCTCGAATTGAGAAGGTGGTAAAAATACGCCTTCTTTAGCCATTTCTCTATACATTTGACTAAACATTTCTAAATCACTTTGGTTTGCTTCTTCAAAATTAGTTACCGGTCCTTCATTCAGGAAATACCCTATCATAGAACCTGCACGATTTACAGTTATGGGTACATTATGTTTTTTAAAAATATCTTTTAATCCACTTTCTAATATATCTCCCAGTCTATTGAAATAATCATATGACTCTGGTGTTAATTGTTTCAAAGTTTCATAACCGCTTGTCATAGCTAGCGGATTTCCTGATAATGTTCCTGCTTGATATATATTACCTGATGGTGCTATATGGTCCATGATTTCTTTTTTACCGCCAAATGCTGCTGCAGGTAATCCACCACCTATAACCTTACCGAGACAAGTTAAATCTGGCATCACATCAAAGTAACCTTGTGCACAATGATAACCTACTCTAAAGCCAGTCATAACTTCATCAAATATTAATAATGAGCCATATTCATTTGTGATATCTCTTAAACCTTGTAAGAATCCATCAACTGGTGGTACAACACCCATATTGCCTGCTACTGGTTCAACGATGACGCCAGCAATGTCATCACCAAACTCTTCGAAAGCTACTTTTAATGATGCCAAGTCATTATATGGCACTGATATTGTATTTTTAGCAATACCTTTGGGTACGCCAGGAGAATCTGGTAATCCTAAAGTTGCAACGCCAGATCCAGCTTTGATTAAAAGCGAATCGCTATGACCATGATAACATCCAGTGAATTTCACTATTTTATTTCTACCAGTATAACCTCTTGCTAAACGTAATGCATCTAATGTTGCTTCTGTTCCTGAAGATACCATACGTAGTTTTTCAATGGAAGGTACACGATCAATAACTAATTCTGCTAACTTGTTTTCAATTAATGTAGAAGCACCAAAACTTGTTCCATTATCAACAGCTTCATGTAATTTTTCATTAACTTGTTTATTTTTATGACCTAAGATTAATGGTCCCCAACTTAGAACATAATCAATATATTCATTGCCATCAATATCGTATATTTTTGAACCTTCCCCATGATCCATAAAAATCGCAGGTGTATCTACAGATTTAAATGCTCTAACTGGACTATTTACGCCCCCTGGCATTAGATTTTCAGCTGTCTTCATTGCTTCTATAGAATTATTATATCCCATTTAAAATTGCCTCCTTATTGTTCATCAATATATCTACAAATATCTTTAGAGAAATATGTGATAATCATGTCTGCGCCTGCACGTTTCATTGAAATCATCTGTTCCATCACAACTTGTTTTTCATCAATCCAACCATTAAGTGCAGCAGCTTTTGTCATGCTATATTCACCACTTACATTGTATGCAATTACTGGTACATTAGTCGTATTTCGCACATCTCTAATAATGTCTAAAAAGCTTAATGCCGGTTTAACTATCATCATATCTGCACCTTCATGTAAATCACTGTCTAGCTCTCTCAATGCTTCTCTTCTATTTGCTGGATCCATTTGATACGTTTTTCTATCGCCAAATTGAGGTGCAGACTCAGCAGCATCACGGAATGGCCCGAAAAAGCTAGAAGCATATTTTATACCGTAACTCATGATTGGTATATTATAATAACCAGCATCATCTAAACCTGCTCTAATTTCTGCAACAAATCCATCCATCATATTACTAGGTGCAATGATATCAGCACCCGCTTCTACTTGTGAAATAGCAGTTTTCACTAGTAATGGTAAAGATTTATCATTGTCTACATCATTTGTTTTTTCATCAATAACACCACAATGACCATGGTCAGTATATTCACATAAACAAGTGTCTGCAACAACGAGTAAATCACTGTACATTGCTTTGGCTTTTCTTGTAGCTTCTTGAACAATACCATTATGATCAAAAGCGCCTGTACCGATGGCATCTTTTTCATTAGGTACACCAAAGAACATGATGCCTCTGATACCTAAATCATATGCTTCTTTAATTTCTTCATCAAGCAGATTTAAACTAAGTTGATACACACCTGGCATTGACTTAATTTCTTCTTTAACATTGTCTCGTTCTACAACAAAAATAGGATAAATTAAATCTTCTTTGTGTATATGTGTTTCACGAACCATTTCTCTCATAGATTTACTACTACGTAATCTTCTATGTCTATCAAATTGCATCATTTTCCCAACTTTCTTCAACTTTATTTATTAATGAATCTAACGTTTGAATATTTGATGTTGTTGCATCATAACCATATTGTTTGACCGTGTCTAAGGTTTGTTGTCCTATGACATAATAATGATTAAATCGCGGTGTTTCACTTTGCTCAAAAAAATATTTTACTGCAGATGAACTCGCAAAAGTAATGACATCTAGCTCATTATTTCGCATCATACGTTTAACATCTGCAATATTTTTAGTATGTGGTACTGGACGGTATAAATCAATTTTACAAACTTGATACCCTTGTTGATATAAACTTCTCTGCATTAAAGGGCGTGCATAAGCACTTGAAGGAATCAATATTTTACTGTTTTTTTCAGTCTGAAAATATTTAAGAAAACCTTCCTGTGAATAATCTGAAGGATAAAATAATACATCTAATCCCAATGATTTACAATATTCTGCAGTTTTAGCGCCTATTGCAGCAAAATTTTTTACGTTCACTTGCGATAGAAATGGTTGAAAATACTTCACTGCGTTCTTTGACGAAAAAATAAGCCAGTCATAGTCGACATCTAATAAATTTATATCAAATGATAAAGGTTCTACATCTATAAACGGCTTGTGTAAAATATGCTTATCATCTTGTTTAAATTTAGAAGTTTGTGTCATAACTATAACTGGTCTCATTATTTTCACCTCGAACGATTATTGTTCTTCGTTTAGTGCTTTTATTATTTCGTACGCACCTTGTGCATTTAAGACTTCTGTTACTTTTTCACCTAATTCAACAGGATTATTCCCGCGCTCGGTATGTTCGTAACGTTCTTTACCATCAGGTGACATAATTAGTCCTGTAAATTCTATTGTACCATCACTATTTTTACTAGCATAGCCCCCTATAGGCACTTGGCAACTTCCATTCATGCGTTCTAAAAATGTACGTTCGGCAGTTACACATTCTGCAACATCATCATTGTGGACTTTAGCAAGAAGCTCTAGCAGCTCCTTGTCATCAGAACGACATTCTATACCCAATGCACCTTGACCAATTGCAGGGATCAAAGTATGCTCATCTAAATATGATGTTACGATATCATCTGACCAACCCATACGTTTTAGCCCTGCTGCAGCTAATAAAATGGCATCATAATCTTCATTATTTAATTTACTCAATCGTGTGTCAATGTTACCGCGAATCCACTTTATTTGTAAATGTGGATATTTTGCTAGTATTTGTGCACCACGTCTTAGCGAACTGGTACCAACAATACTTTGGTTTGGCAATGATTCTAGCGGAACATGATCTTTAGCAATATATGCATCGTATGGATTTTCTCTGTCAGGTATGCAACCTAAAGTCAATCCATCTGGAATTACGCTTGGAACATCTTTTAAAGAATGAATTGCCATATCAATTTCTCCATTAAATAGAGCATTTTGAATTTCTTTAACAAATAGACCTTTTCCGCCCACTTTAGATAATTGTTTATCTAAAATTCGATCGCCTTTCGTTACGATTTCTTTTATTTCCACTTCTAAACTTGGATCTACCATTTTTAATTTATCAATAAATTGTCTACTTTGTGTTAAAGCTAACTTACTTCTTCGTGAACCTACTACTAATTTACGCATCATGCGCAACCTCCTAGAAACAAGTCTATTCATTCAACTAAATCACACTTCAATAAATACCTGTCCATTGATGAAAATCAGATATATGTGAAGCGAAAAATAAATTAATCATACTAAGACAAAACAATATGATATTAAAATAAATTAATTTGTGCTTTGTTAGCATTTTTTTAACTCTAAAAATTAAATAAATTCCATATAGTAATGTTATGATTGAAGACATAATAACTTTAGGGTCTACAATGATATTTACCCCTAATGTATTAAACCCCCATTGTGCACCTAATACAATACTTAATATGATGAATATGAAACCAATTAAACTACTGTAAAATACCACTTGTTCAAGCGTAGCTACACTACCTATTCTAAAATATTTCTGGTCAAACCGTTTTTGCTTCAAATTATTGTATTGTATTAAATATAAGATACAATTTACAAACGCAAAGGCAAATAATGCGTAACTAATTACCGCCAAACTTATATGCACAATAAGCAATTCATTGATAATATTGAGTTTTTCACCAGTGCTTTGATAATGCATAGGTTGGAACGTATTGATTGCAATAAATAAAAAACCAATCATATTAAATAAAAATATAGATAAGTTTATTTGTTTTATCACATTGATTACTATGGAAATAGAAATAATAAGCCATGCTACAGCAAAAAACACATCAAATATATTACCTAATGGAATTTGTTTCGTTACATTTACATATAAAGATAAAGAGATTGTTTGTAACATCCAAACAATCCCCAATGAAACAAAACCAATCATTTTAACTCTATGATGCTTTTTCAAAAAATCATAAAAATAACAAGCAATGCTAAATAAATAAATTAATAATATAAGTTCATTTAATCTAATGAACGAAAATTCTTGCATATCATCACCATTTGCATTTACTTATTCAAAACTAAAAATTTGACTTGTTGTTGTTACATTGCGTTTTTTCTCTTTTGGTTTATAGGCTTGTTCAGCTTCAATGTCAAAAATGTTTTGAAATAGCTCTAATTTTTCGTTACTTTTTTTGTCACTACTCAACTCTTTTGCTTGCTTAATAGGATCTTTTAACATTTGATTTATGATACTTTTAGTGTGTTTTGATATCACTTTACGTTCTCTTTCTGTTAATCCAGGGAGTTTTCGATCAATACTACTCATTGTATCTTCTTGAATATCCATCGCTTTTTCTCTAAGCGCGCGAATAACAGGAACAACACCTAACATATTAACCCATTCATTATGTGCATCAATTTCTGCTGGAATTCTTTGTAAAATTTCATCAGCAGCATTTTGACGTTGTTTTAGGTTCGCGTCTACTAAACCTTTCAAATCGTCAACATCATAATTAAAAACATCTTGAATCGTATCTATGCCTGGTTCTATATCTCTTGGAACCGCAATATCTATCAACACGAGAGAATCATTTTTCCGTTGTGATTGAATCGTAGCCATCATGCTATTTGTAATGATATATTCATCTGAACTCGTTGAACTAATCACAATATCCGCATGTGCCAAAAGTTGTGGTAGTGCCTCTATAGATTCATATTTAACATTGTGTGCAGTTGCTAATTTCTGTGCTTTACTCACAGTCCTATTAACAATGGTTACATCAGTTACGTCTGAACCTATCAAATTCAAGAGTGATAACTCACTCATATCCCCTGCACCAATAATCAAAGCACTTTTATTATTAATTTTGCCAAATACTTTTTTACTAAGTTCAACTGCTGCATATGAAACACTAACTGCATTATCTGCAATATCCGTTTCATTATGCGCTTTTTTCGCAAAAGTAATCGCTTGTTTAAACAGATGATTAAATATAGTACCAGTTGTATTTTCTTCTTGAGCAATAAAGAATGCATCTCTAATTTGTCCAAGAATTTGAGTTTCTCCTAACACTACAGAATCTAAGCCTGAAGTAACTTGCAATAAATGTCTTACTGCTGCGTCCCCCACAGTTACTTCAGTCATTTCTTTAATCTCTTCAACATCAAACCCAAAATTTCTCGCTAAAAAACGTTGAATATAATAGCGACCTGTATGAATTTGATCAACAACAGCATATACTTCTGTGCGATTACAAGTTGATAATATTACATTTTCTAAAATAGATTTAGTTTCGAATAAATCAACATTGGCTGAACGTATGGCATCATCTTTAAAAGCAACTTGTTCTCTTAGTGCTACATCTGCTGTACGATGATTAATGCTTATCGCAATTAAATGCATTTATAACGCCCTCCATACATATTACAATAACTAAATTATAACACAATTATCATTTGAGTTAAGCATATTGCACACGTAAATTAGAAATATTCTAATCTACATTCAAATAGTTGTCATAATTTATAGGCTTTAACCGTTTTCTCAACTTTCTATATATATTTTGCAATTATATCCCATACTTGTTGTTGCTTATTCGCTTGGATAGAAGAATAACTGATAATTTCATCTTCAGGTTCCATTTCAAGTTTTCGCTGGACATTGGCTAAATGTTTCTGTACTTTACCTTTAGCGATTTTATCTTCTTTTGTAGCAACTACTAATGTCGGAATATCAAAATACTTCAAATAGTTATACATTAAAATATCATCTTCTGTAGGATTATGTCTCAAATCAACAAGCTGAATGACAAGTTTTAAAGACGTTCTCTGAGAAATATATTTTTCAATCATTTTTCCAAACGCTTCACGTTGTTTTTTACTCACTTTAGCATAACCATAACCTGGCACATCTACAAATACCAGTTGATTATCAATATTATAAAAATTGAGCGTTTGTGTTTTACCTGGTTGTTGTGAAGTTCGTGCCATATTTTTACGTCCAATCATACTATTAATAAAAGATGATTTACCAACATTGGAACGACCACTGAGTCCTACCTCGCTCAAACCAGTTTCAGGATATTGTTCAGGCTTTACCGCACTGATTAATAATTCTATTTCATTAGGATTTATTTTCATTACCGACCCTCTTTTCTATTAAAGTCACTTCATTATTATATTACACAATTTCACTTATTTATATGTATTTTTATATGATTTATATTCCATTTTAAAAGAAAAAGGCTAAGACACATTTAAAATGTCTCAGCCTTTTAGTCTTAATTTTCAACATTGCCTAATATAAAACTTTGATAATCTAATATATACAACGTTAATCAAAACTCATAGGGCAACCAGTACTAATCAATTGATTCGCTTTTATTCAGCCCTTTATTTTCAAACTATTTTATTAAGCAGAAGTTTGTTCCTTATTAACGAGATTTCCTTCTTTATCGTATAGTTCAGGATCTTTTTCATCATTAATCGTTTCTTCAGTGATTACCACTTTTACAACACCATCAGAAGATGGAACATCATACATAATATCGATTAATGCTTCTTCAATAATTGAACGTAAGCCACGCGCACCTGTTTTACGCTCAATCGCTTTGTTACTAATTGCAGACAATGCTTCGTCTGTAAATTCTAGTTCTACATCATCTAGTTCTAACATTTTTGTATATTGTTTTACTAAAGCATTTTTTGGTTGTGTTAAAATATTTTTCAATGCATCAACATCTAGTGTTTCTAGATTTGCAACAATAGGCACACGACCAATAAACTCTGGAATTAGACCGTATGATTGTAAATCTTCAGGTCTGATTTGTTCTAAGATTGCATCCTCATCATATTTAGATGCTTCACTACTAGAAAATCCAATGACTTTTTCACCTAGTCTGCGTTTAATGACTTCATCAATACCGTCAAATGCACCACCAAGTACAAACAAGATATTTGTAGTATCTATTTGAATTAATTCTTGGTTAGGATGTTTACGTCCGCCTTGTGGTGGCACGCTTGCAGTTGTACCTTCAAGAATTTTCAATAGCGCTTGTTGTACACCTTCACCTGAAACATCTCTTGTGATAGAAGTATTTTCTGATTTTCTAGCAATTTTGTCGATTTCATCGACATAAATGATACCTTTTTCAGCTTTATCTATATCAAAATCAGCTGCTTGAATTAAACGAAGTAATATATTTTCAACGTCATCGCCAACATATCCGGCTTCAGTGAGACTCGTAGCGTCTGCGATTGCAAAAGGCACATTTAATGTTTTAGCTAAAGTTTGGGCTAAAAGGGTTTTACCGCTACCTGTTGGACCAATTAAAGCAACGTTACTTTTTTGTAATTCTACGTCATCTTCATTTGGACCTAAATTTTGAACACGTTTATAATGATTATATACTGCGACAGCTAAAGATTTTTTAGCTTTTTCTTGGCCAATAACATAATCATTTAATTGATCCATAATTTCTTTAGGAGTTGGTAATTCTGTTAGTCCTTCTGATTCTGATTGAGCTAACTCTTCTTCAACTATTTCTGAACATAGCTCAATACATTCGTTACAAATATATACGCCACTTCCTGCGACCAATTTTTTAACTTGGTCTTGATCTTTACCACAGAAAGAGCATTTTAAATTTTCTTCATCTTCATTGAATTTGAACATTCTATTTACACCCCTATTCCCTAAAGACTATACTAGATAGCATTTTAATATGCAACTTGAACAAATCTCAAGTTTTTTGCACAAAACATTGTAGCAGACACATTAATTGAATGCATCTGCTACTAGTTTACAATATTAAACAACTATACTTTGTTTCTACAAACAATATGCTTGTGACATTTTTAGTTATGCTTCAGAGTCATCTTTAGATGGTTCTACTAATTTCGCTTCTTCTACTAACATATCAATAACTTTTTGAATACGCACATCATTTTTAACAATGTCAGTGTTACCAAGTGTTTGTTTAATATCTTCTACAGATATATTAAACTGTTCACTCATTTTTTCTAATTCTTTGTCGATGTCAGCATCAGATACTTCTACTTCTTCTGCATCAGCAATCGCAGTTAATGTTAAGTTTGTTTTAACGCGTTCCTCAGCATCATCTTTCATTTGCTCTCTTAATTGTGACTCATCTTGTCCAGAAATTTGGAAATAAGTTTCTAAATTAAGACCTTGTTGTTGCATACGTTGTCCAAATTCTTGAACCATGCGGTCTAACTCAGTTTTAATCATCGCTTCTGGAACATCAATTGTTGTGTTATTCGTAGCTTTATTAATAGCTTCTTCTTTTTGAGTATTCTCAGCGTCTGTAGCTTTTTGTTCAGCTAAACGTTTACGTAAGTTTTCTTTATACTCATCAACTGAGTTAGCCTCTGCATCTAATTCGTTTGCAATTTCATCATTTAATTCTGGAACGTCTTTATATTTGATTTCATTAACTTTTGTTTTGAAAGTAGCTTCTTTTCCAGCTAATTCTTCAGCATGGTATTCTTCTGGGAATGTTACATTAACATCTTTTTCTTCGCCAGTTTTAACACCAACCAATTGTTCTTCAAAACCTGGAATAAATGAACCTGAACCAATTTCAAGGTCGTAGCCTTCAGCTTGTCCACCTTCAAATTGTTCACCATCAACATAACCATCAAAATCAATGTTTACCGTATCACCATTTTCAACTGTACCATCTTCTTTAACAACCATTTCTGCTAGATGTCCAAGTTGATGATCGATTGATTCTTGTACTTCTTCTTCAGTTAATTCAGTATTTTGTTTTTCAATTTCTAAACCTTTGTAATCACCAAGTTCAACTTCAGGTTCAACTACAACATTTGCTTCAAATGTCATGTCTTTACCTTTTTCAATTGATGTTACATTGATTTCTGGTTGATCAACTGGTTTAATGCCAGTTTCGTCAATAGCTTCACCATACGCTTCTGGTAATAAGATATCAACTGCATCTTGATACAATGCTTCTACACCAAAGCGTTGTTCAAAAATTTGGCGAGGTACTTTCCCTTTACGGAAGCCTGGCACATTAATTTGTTTAACCACTTTTTTGAAAGCTTGATCAATTGCTTTGTCTACTTTTTCTGCTGGAACAGTAACAGATAAAACACCTTCGTTACCTTCCTTTTTTTCCCAAGTTGCTGTCATGTATAAAAACCTCCATGATTATCCTATTTTATTTTTTCAACTTCATTATTATAGCACACGTCAAAGCTCGACACAAATTATGAATTTTATATGAATAATTAATAAAAAGTTGAAATTTATTATATTTTTATATTACCTCTTAACTCCATTACCCATTTTTCATATGAGTTAATGATAAAACTACTTATTTTTCTTTATCTAACGACTCAATGAATGCAAGCACATGATTCGTTTCATCGATACTTTCTAAACCTAACATTGATTTGAAATAATTTGTATAACCTTCTATCCAAGTTTCCTTTGTTGCAATGAGTTCAACATTTAATGGATAAAGTAAAATGGCATGATTATTCAGCATATGAAGTGCTTCTTCTACTAGTTGTTGTGCTGCACCATCTTCAAGTTGCTTCAGAACGTTAGGTATAACTTCAGTTTTAAATAAAGTTTGTTCTAACCCTTCAAGATTCTGTGGAATCACATTGATTTCATATCCATATTTATGAATAGAAATCGTTTGGTCATTTTTTGCAAAACGCAAGTATTCCAACATAATAGTTACGACATTCGGTGCGAGTTTCAGCTCATTCAACAAATGAATCACTGTATCTTGATAACGATATTGACTATGATCTATGAGCGTCAGCATAATGTTAACTTGTTCTTTAAGTGTTAATGTATCAAAACTTTGTAGCATTTGAGCTGCATGTTCATTATGTTTATCAATTTGGCCTAAAGCAAATTCCTTGATTGGAAACAATTCCATTCTCGTCTTATGATCATTGACTTCATCTATGATTTGATTAATAATTTCAACAACTTCAAAATATTGTCCTAAGCCATTTAAACTTTTAACATAATAAATCATTAAATCATCATAATTAGATATACCTTGTTTTAATAGAATGATTGCTTCTTCACGTAGCTCTAAATAATGTTCCATTTTAAAAAGCATCGCACATTTTAATAAAGCCATTTGTTCATCAAGTTCGAACTGAGCTTCTAATGACTCAAACAATTGATAAGCTTGTGCTAAATTATTTTCATTAAAAGCTTGTTTAATTTCTCTAATCAACTTTTCTTTTGATCTCGGAAATGGAATGATATCAGACATTAATCAACACCTCTATTGTATTGCCTGTAAAATGAGCGCACTCCATGTTTCAAAGTCATCATAATTGTCTATCTTGTTATGGTTGACCCATTTAATTTTTAAAGTGTCTGTCTCTTTTGCTTCTACATCATTGCTGTTAACATTAATCTTAAATACAACACCTAAATGTACTTCACCAACTTCATTTGTATCATCATTGATAAAGCCTATGTATGCTAAATTTTGTGATTTACTTTCAGAAAGGCCCACTTCTTCATTTAATTCTCTCTGAGCGTTCACTCTAAGCACTTCATTAATAGATTCAGCACCTTTAACGTCATTCATATGGCCACCAACACCGATCGAAGACTGACCATGCAAACGCGTTTCTCCGCCACCTGAGAGTCGTTCATAAACTAATATTTCATCGTGCTCATTTTCTAAAATGCAATATGAAATAAGTTGTTTATAACTTGGATCTTCTTCCATATCACCACGTCGTTTAATTTCATAATTCGATAGTGTTTCAAAAATGTCTTGTCCCTTGTTCGAATTTTTATCTAAAAATCCATTAAACTGATTATTTTCATTATCAAATAAAATTTTTCTTGGTACTACCGTAATCATTTCGTCAAATTTAGACATTAGTTTCTCCTTCATATGTGACTTCCTTGTCATTTTATCAAAACATTCACGTATCTCAAAACAATACTAATAGCAAAACGCTTACTCGCAGGTAAATTATTAATCATCTAAAATTTCAACCTTTGAATCTAAATCATTAACCTTATAAAGGTATTAACACAAGCATATCTATCATAAAGTATTTACGCAGTGCCAATACCACATAAAAGCCTGAGACAATATGGTGTCCCAGGCTTTATTTGAAAATTATTTTAAAGCTTCTTTAGCTTTTGCTACTAATTCACCAAAAGCTTTGTCATCTGAAATCGCGATTTCAGAAAGCATTTTACGGTTTACGTCGATATCAGCTTTTTTCAAACCATTCATTAATCTTGAATAACTCATGTCATGTTGACGTGCTGCAGCATTAATACGTGTAATCCATAATTTACGGAAGTCACGTTTTCTTTGACGACGGTCACGGAAAGCATATTGACCTGATTTCATAACTTGTTGTTTTGCAACTTTATATAATGTGCGTTTTGCACCAAAGTAACCTTTAGCTAATTTAATCGTCTTTTTACGACGAGCTCTTGTTACTGTTCCACCTTTTACTCGTGGCATAATAAATTCCTCCTTAAAATGTGTACATTCTTAAATTTTTCGCTGTTTCTCAGGCTATCTCGTCAATTATTTTTTATAAGATAATAATTGTTTTACACGTTTCATGTCTGATTTGTGCACTAATGAAGCTTTACGTAATTTACGTTTTTGTTTAGTTGTTTTATTTGCAAACATATGTGAAGTGAAAGCTCTTGAACGTTTTAATTGACCTGAAGCAGTTCTTTTAACACGTTTAGCAGCTCCACGGTGGGTTTTCATTTTAGGCATGATTCATTTCCTCCTGTATTATCTAATATTATTTTTCGTTTATTGGGTTAAGCATAATGAACATTTGACGACCGTCCATTTTAGGTCTTTGCCCAATAGTTGCGATATCTTTACATTCTTCAGCGAATTTTTCTAAAACTCGTTGACCAATTTCTTTATGCGTAATCGCACGTCCTCTGAAACGAATAGAAACTTTACATTTATCGCCTTTTTCTAAGAACTTACGTCCATTTTTCAATTTAGTTTGGAAATCATGTTCCTCAATTGTTGGACTTAAGCGAATTTCTTTAAGGTTGATTGTTTTTTGTTTCTTCTTCATTTCTTTTTCTTTTTTCTGTTGTTCGAATTTGTATTTGCCGTAATCCATAATCCTTGCAACAGGTGGTTTAGCGTTTGGAGCCATTAAGACTACATCTAAACCTACTCTTTCAGCCATTTCTAGGGCTTCGGATTTTGATTTAACACCAATTTGTTCTCCGTCTTGCCCTATCAAACGTAATTCTTTTGCGCGAATCTTTTCGTTAACTTGAGTCTGATCTTTTGCTATGGTTGACACCTCCAAGATTTTTACGAAATTATCCCAAGCAAAAAGAGCGAGTATATAATATACCCGCTCTTCTCTACACATGATATTTTCATGTATATATAGACCTGCCAACTGCATTTAGCGTCGCTACAGGTGAGAAGCGGGAGCTTCTACTTGGTTCGTTTCGTATTCAACATTACCTATCTTAGCAACTATCTTCAAATAAGTCAACAGTTTATTTTAATTATGTTTAATTTCGTCCATATCGATGTCTTGTCGTAAGTTCACTTTCTCTAATGGTACCATTCTCGTTTTATAACGTAATTTATGATAAATAAAGAATGCTAGAAATACTGGTATACCCATATATGTGATAATAAATCGGTTCAGGTTAAAGTCACCTGTTTGGATAAAATCAACGTCTTGTCCAATAATGACTAACACACAAAGGACACCAGCAAAGATTGGGCCAAATGGGAATAGTTTAGCTTTGTATTTTAATTTAGATTTATCATAATTTTGCTTGTCAAATGCTTTTCTGAATCTATAATGACTGACTGCGATACCTACCCAAGCGATAAAACCAGTCATACCACTTGCAGCAACAATATATTCGTAAGCATCACCACTCAAATGTTGCAATACAAAGATACCCACGACAATCACAGCTGTCGTAATTAACGATACATATGGTACGCCATTTCTATTTGTTTTACCAAAAACTGGATATGCTAATTTGTCTTTACTCATGGAGTATAGCATTCTAGTCGATGCATACATTCCAGAATTACCAGCAGATAATACCGATGTTAAGATAACGGCATTCATAAATGATGCTGCAAATGCTAATCCAGCATTTTTAAATACAAGTGTAAATGGTGAGGTAGCAATATCATCGCCACCACCCATTAAGGAAGGACTATCATACGGTATTAACATACCAATTACAAAAATTGCTAATATATAGAAAATCAATATTCTCCAAAATACTTGTTTAATTGCTTTAGGTACTGCTCGTTCTGGATTTTCAGATTCACCAGCTGTAATACCGATTAATTCAGTACCTTGGAATGAGAAGCCTGCAACTAAGAATACACCAAGAATTGTCAGTAGACTACCACCTAAGCCGTCACCAAGAATTGGGCCACCGCCTTTAGAAAATGTGTCAAAACCTACGAATTCTCCACCCATAATTCCAAGTATAGTAAGTAGACCGATGGCAATAAAAATGATAACTGTAACAACTTTAATTAATGCAAACCAGTATTCACTTTCACCATAAACTCTAACAGACAAAGCGTTTAGTCCAAATATAATAATTAGGAACAAACAGCTCCAACTCCAAGCTGGTATACCTGAAAGAGGTGTCCAATATTGAATCACTTGTGCAGCAATCGTAACATCTGCAGCAACTGTAATAACCCAGTTGAACCAATAATTCCATCCCAATGCAAATCCAAGTGATGGATCAACAAAACGTGTAGCATAAGTACTAAATGAACCAGAAACAGGTAAATAAGTAGCCATTTCTCCTAAAGATGTCATAAGGAAAAATACCATTGCTCCAATAATTACATATGCAAGTAATGCACCCAAGGCACCTGCATCATGAATTGCACCACCAGAAGTCATAAACAAACCAGTACCAATACAACCACCAATTGCTATCATGGATATATGACGATCTTTTAGCCCTCTTTTAACTCCATTATTTTGATTTACTTCTTTTGCCATAGATGCTCCCTTTCCTTTAAACTTAGAGGCCAACTTACTATGCGATTATAATTATACTTTTATAGTTATTAATAACCTTTACATCGGAATATACATGTTATTTAACCAATTTGCTATAAATTTCCCGTTTTAGTATGAATAATAATCTTAAACCTAAATAAAATGGTTACATACCTATTAGATATGCAACCATTTTAGTCATAGCATTTATATAGGTAGCACATCACATATGTGACAGTCCAGTCTCTTTCGAAAACTGACCCAACCAATAGTGAAAAATGGTCACTTTTGATTTCGGCATTTTTACCTTTCACAAATCCTACATACGCTCCAAATAGCTTACAGATTGTTACTGATTAAAAACGCAACCTCTAACTCAATTTTTTTATTTTTTTATTTCACTAAGATTCAATATACATGATTTCAACATTACTTTCAAGGTTATCTTTGTTTTTTAAGTCTGATTTCATCTACCAAATCCCAAATAAATGATTCTTTTTCAACCGTTTCTTGATCTTGCGAACCATATTTTCTAACATTCACTTCATTATTTTCCATCTCTTTATCCCCAACGACAAGTTGATAAGGGATTTTTTGCATTTGTGCTTCTCTGATTTTATAACCCATTTTTTCATTTCGATCATCTATTTCGACTCTTACACCTTGTGATTTAAGTTCGTCTTGTAAATGTCTAGCATAATCATAATGCAAGTCAACGTTTACAGGAATAATTTCAACTTGTTTTGGTGCTAACCACGTAGGGAAAGCTCCTTTAGTTTCTTCTGTTAAAAATGCAACAAAGCGCTCCATTGTCGAAACAACACCACGATGGATGACTACAGGTCTATGTTGCTCACCGTCTTTTCCTATATATGACAATTCAAATTTTTCAGGTAGTAAGAAGTCTAATTGAGCCGTAGATAACGTTTCTTCTTTACCCATAGCTGTTTGTACTTGAACATCTAACTTAGGGCCATAAAAGGCAGCTTCCCCAATAGCTTCTTCGTATGCTAAACCTAGTTCATCAACCCCTTCTTTCAACATACTCTCTGCTTTATTCCACATTTCATCATCATCAAAGTACTTTTCTTTATCTTCAGGATCTCTGTAACTTAAGCGGAATTTATAATTTTCAAATCCAAAGTCTTCATAAACATCGACAATTAAATTAACAACGCGTTTGAATTCTTCTTTTATTTGATCTGGTCTTACAAAAATATGTGCATCATTTAAAGTCATTCCTCTAACACGTTGTAATCCAGAAACAGCACCACTTGCTTCATAACGATGCATTGTACCTAATTCCGCAATTCGAATTGGTAATTCACGATATGAATGTGGTTTATTCGCATAAATCATCATATGGTGAGGGCAATTCATAGGTCTTAACACCATTTCTTCATTTTCATCTAATTTCATAGTTGGGAACATGTCCTCTTGATAATGATCCCAGTGTCCTGATGTTTTATATAAATCTACATTTGCCATCACTGGTGTATACACGTGATCATAACCCATACTTACTTCTTTATCTACAATATATCGTTCAATTTCGCGACGAATTGTTGCACCGTTCGGTAACCACAATGGTAAACCTGCACCTACTAATTGATTGTTTGAGAATAGTTCTAATTCTTTACCAATTTTACGGTGATCGCGTTCTTTGCGTTCTTCTAGCATTTTAAGATGTGCCTTTAAGTCTTTTTTATCAAAGAAAGCAGTACCATATATACGTTGAAGCATTTTATTATCACTATCTCCACGCCAATATGCGCCTGCAGTTGATAAAAGTTTAAACTCTTTAATTTTTGAAGTTGATGGTACATGAACACCACGACATAAATCAGTGAATTCACCCTGCGAATACAAAGTAACATTTTCATCTTCTGGAATAGCATCTATTAGTTCTAGTTTATACGGATCATCAGCAAAAAATGTTTTCGCTTCATCTCTCGATACTACTTTTCGTTCTATAGGATAGTTTTCATTGACGATTTGTTTCATTGTTTTTTCTATTTTTTCAAAATCATCAGATGACACACTTTCAGACATATCAAAATCATAATAAAATCCACCATCAACGACTGGACCCACACCAAATTTCACATCTCCATATAAACGCTTTAAAGCTTGTGCCATTAAATGTGCAGTAGAGTGACGCAAAACTTCTAAAGCTTCATCACTACCAGGTGTAACTATTTCAATTTCACCATCTGTTTCGATTGGTCTTGTTAAATCAATCATTTGTCCATTTAACTTTCCTGCTACAGCTTTTTTTCTTAAACCAGGACTGATTGAGTGTGCAATCTCTTCTGTAGTAGTTCCTTTTTCAAATGCTTTCGCATTACCATCTGGAAAAGTAATATTTATTTGATCCATTTAAATTCCTCCTATTTATACTTGCCTTAAATCATCACGAAATAGTCATATTACAAACGTAAAACAAAAAGACCCCATCCCTAAAAGGGACGAGGTCTTCGCGGTACCACCCTAATTAAAGTAATTTTTATAATGATAAAAATACTTTACTCTACATAAGTTAACGGTCTTGAGCCGGATGTTGATTAGAACATCTATCATGAAGTAGTAACAGATAATGATACTTACCAAATTCTCATCACACATTGGTTCTCTGTGAAGTATGAAATTATCTATCATGTCTTCATTTTATTTCGCTTGATTTAGATTTAATTATATTATACAACATTTTTTTAATAATTCAATCGTTACGATAATTTTTGCCTTCCAAAAAATATGGTGTTGCTAACGATTTAATTCTTTCCATTATTCTAGCTGCTTTTGTTTTTTCTGTACCATTGCGCGTAACAGAAAGATGATATTCTAATTCTTCAAAGCTTAGGTTAGAACTAAAAAACGTTGGTAATTCTTGAACCATTCTATAATGAAGTAATGGGCCAATTACTTCATCTCTTGCCCAAGGTGTAATCTCTTCAGCGCCAATATCATCTAACATTAACACATGTGATTCACGTACTTTCGCTAACCTTGATTCGAAACTACCATCTTTAAATCCACCTTTTAAAGTGCGAATAAATTCTGGTAGATATACAATCGTAGAAGGTACTTTTTCAACTTTTAATTCATTGGCAATCGCACCTAATATAAATGATTTTCCAGTTCCAAAAGGACCATGTATATATAAACCTTTGACTTGGGGCGCTTTTTCTACTATTTTTTCGCAAATATCGGTTGCTGCCATTGCAACATCTATACGATCTCTTTTGTCCATATAAATATCGCTTAATTTCGCATTTAATGTATCTCGTTGCATATGATGTGAAGCAATTAAATGGGCATCAAATTTTTCTTCGTCATGTTTGATTTTACATGGACAAGGTAGGTAACGAATTTTTATGTGCTGATTTTCTACATATAATTCAGGCACATGACCCTTAACAAAGTTCGGACAATCTTTAAAAGCATGGCCATCATAATGTTTTTCTTGATCTTTGTATTCTTGTAAAATATTCAAATCTTCATCAATCATTGCATTAGTTACTTCTGATTGATGTGTCTCTAAAAACATTTTGACATCTGGATCATTGATAACATCTTTTTTTATCTTTTCAATTCGCTGACTTAAATCCTTAGAGTCACCCATAATATGATTGAAAGACTTCATATATTATTCCTCCTCTCGCTTACTATTCAATCGTTTTAACAACGCTTCACGGTCTCTTTTTAACGCTTCATCTTCATCTGGATTATTAAGTTCTTCTAAACTTTGATTTTTCGTTTCTTTACTATCTCGTTCTTCTAGCCATTTAGGTGTCATTTCCCTAGAAACGAGTTGTTTAGGTTTATAACTACCATTTTTAGTTTGATTTGACTGTTTGGATGTAGGTTGGTTCACCTTTTTAGCATAATGATACGCTTCTTCTGCAGTTTTGATACCCTTTTTTTTCCAATTTGATGCAATCTCAAAGATATAAGTTTTAGGAAGTTTCATGTCTTCTTTTAACATTACAAATTGTAAAAGTATATTAATTACACCAAATGGTAGTTGTTCTCTTTCAACTAATTCTTCGACCATATACTTTTGCTGCGTCGTCGGTTCAGATTCTGACCACGAAGCAAGCATATCGATGGGGCTAGTTTCGTCTAATTGTTTTAACCAATGATTTGAATCATCTTCTGTTATATTATTTTTTTCCGTGCTGACACCATCTATATAATTTGATTTTTTAGCCTTTAATTTTGGAAGCTGTTGCTCATGTTCTATGAGGTAATAGGTTCTAGCATGTTTACGCATTTCTTCAAAAGAGAGCTCTTGTGCACTAGTGATTGATTTTAAAATAATGCGTTTCATTGCTTCTGGTGTTAAACCATATAAAGTCGCAATCTGTGTGATCAATGCTTTAGCTTCACTATCAATTATTTTAGTGCTAATAAAATGATTTTGTAATAAATCATAAAGTACTTCAAAATCAAAATTTACATTAGATAAATCTGTACCACCATAAGTTTCTTCACTTTCAATCATCTGTGTATCTTCAGTCAGTGCTTTGTTAGGCACTTTAAACACATCAATGAATGTGCGCGTCACATCTTTGTACTGACTTAAGTCAATGGTCATTTGATCCTCGAAATGTGATTTCAGTTGCAAGTAGCGTTGCTTACTTACTTGACTATATAAATATACAGATAACATAGGATCATTAAAAAATTGCTCTGCTGATGGTGGTTGTACAAGCTTGTATACAAAAGAAGAGTGCTGTTTAGAATGATGCGCAAAAGATTTTAATAATCCAATGCCTTCTAACAAATCCATTTCCTTTCTGAATTCAAGTAAGTTTATTTTTAATTCATTCATAATAATATAATGTGTCAACACAACATCTTGTTCAAATTCTACGAACTGATTCAAATAATGATACAAACCAATAGCATTTGAGCCAATCATTGGCGTAAATAATCTATTAAGTATTTCTAAATGTTTATGATTTAAATAAAAATGACGCAACACGTGGAAATCATCTTGTGGTCTTAAACCATAATCATAGGACTGTAATCCCATTTAAGAATCACTCCGTTTGTTTTCTGCTAAAATTCCTTGCATTGATTGTAATAGTTGATCAACATCTTTAAATTCTTTATAAACAGATGCAAATCGCACATAAGAAACTTGATCCACATGCATCAATAAATTCATGACGTGTTCCCCTATTTCTCTTGAAGAAATTTCGGCACGTCCTTCATCTCTTAATTTCCATTCTACATTATTAGTAATATCTTCTAATTGTTGATAACGCACAGGTCTTTTTTCACATGAGCGCACCAAACCATTGAGTATTTTTTCAGGTAAAAATTGTTCACGTGTGCCATCTTTTTTGACAACGATTAACGGTCTTTTTTCAATATGTTCAAACGTAGTAAACCTTGTGCCACATTGTTCACATTCTCTTCTACGTCTGATCGCATTAACTTCATCAGCATGTCGTGAATCTACAACGCGAGAGTGCGTTGAACTACATTTCGGGCATTTCATCGAATTACCACCCTCTCAATTTGATTACCATTCATTATACTATAAATCGTTATGCCACAAAAGAATGGTATTACACAATAACGCTATTTATTTATAATAAATACACTTAACCATTCATATTTAAAATAAAACCTCTCTTCAAAGTGAAAATGCACATTCACTTTAAAGAGAGGTAAAGGTATAAGTTAACAATAAATTAATTTTCTTGGATACGCAATTACAAAGCAGTAACCACATTAAATATTTACAGTAATTAGGCTATTAATTAACAACAGTTGATACATTATTTTTTAATAATTGACCAATTTCATCGGCAACATCAACAACTCTATTTGAATAACCCCATTCATTATCATACCAAGCTATAACTTTCACTTTATTTTCACCCATAATCATTGTACTTTGTGTATCAATAATGGCTGAATGTGGATTTGTGTTAAAGTCCATAGATACAAGCGGTGCATCTTCAGTCGCAATCACATCTTCTAATGTGTTATTTCTGAAAGCTTCATTAACTTGTTCTACTGTTACGTTAGTATCTAAATCAACCACTAAATCAACTAATGATACATTTTTAGTCGGCACTCTTAAAGCCATGCCATGTAGTTTGCCTTCTAGTTCAGGTAAAACTTCTTTAAGTGCTTTAGCTGCTCCAGTCGAAGTAGGAATAATACTCTCATTACATGAACGCGCACGTCTTAAGTCTTTATGTGGATTATCAATATTATTTTGATCATTAGTAATAGCATGCACTGTTGTCATTAAACCATTTTGAATACCGAATTGGTCATTAAGTACTTTTGCCACAGGCCCAATGCAATTCGTTGTACAAGAAGCATTACTAAAGATATCATATTTTTCAATGTCTAATTGATCATTATTCACACCTTTAACAATCATTTGTACATCTCCACCTTTAGATGGTCCTGTTAACAACACTTTTTTAGCACCAGCCGAAATATGAGCGACTGCTTTATCACCGTGATTAAATTTACCAGTAGCTTCAATTACAATATCTACATCAAGTTCGCCCCATGGTAAATTTTCTGGATTTCTGTCAGCAACAAGTTTTATTTCACGGTCATCAACTTTTATACCATTCTCAATAGGTTCTACCTTTAAATCGAAATTACCATGTGTTGTATCATAATTGATTAGGTGAGCAATTGTTTCTGGTGGATAGCTAGCATTAATCGCGACTACATTCATATTTTCATTTTTTAGCGCTATTCTTAATACCATTCTTCCTATTCTACCCATTCCATTAATTGCAATATTTGTCGTCATTCGAAGCACCCCTCGTTTTAGTGTTATACTTTATGGAATTAGTATAACATAAATCGATAAATGCGAAAGCGTTTTCTTAAAGAAAAATTTAAAAAACTTAAAATAATTAAAATTGTAGTTTTCTAAACGATTAATTTTAGAAAAATCTTTATCCTTATTATTATTAATATACAAAAAAATCCCTCCAAAGTTTTCATTTATTAAATGTCCACTTTGAAGGAATCAAATGCGTATGATTTTAAAAACATTGTTATTTATATTTCTTGCGAATGACCTGTTTCACTTTCGATATAACCTTCATCAGTTAATAATTGTTCTAAGTTTTGTTTTAAATCTAATTTAGAATCTCGATTATCGATAACATGGTCTGCCATTCTGCGTTTTTTATCTATGGATATTTGACTATAAACACGTGCCTTTGCATCCTCCATAGAAATATCATTACGTTGCATTAATCTATCAATTTGGATACTTTCAGAAGTATAGACAAGCCATACTTCATCGACTGTATCTTGTAGTTCATTTTCATAAAGTAATGGGATATCCATAATTACATTATATCCATCTTTTAGAAATGCTTCTTTTTCTTGTTCCATAATGGTTCTAACAATTGGATGTACGATTTCATTTAATTCTAATCTTTTTTCTGGATAGTTGAAAATAATATCTCCTACATATTCTCGGTTCATATTACCATCTTCATCGATTGCTTCTTCTCCAAATGTTGAACGCACCTGCTCTAGTCCTTCAGAACCTTTTTCAACAGCTTTACGTGATGCAATATCTGCATCAACAATTTTAAAACCATGTGCTGTTAACAATTCTGAAACAGTTGATTTTCCTGATGCGATACCACCAGTTAATCCAATAACTTTAGGCATAATTTCACTCTTCCTTCATTTTTGACATACAGGACAGAAATGACTATTACGTGTTGCAATGATTTGTGTCTCAATATCATTTCCGCACACTTTACATGTCTTTTGTTTATATACATTTAAATGTTGTTGCATTGTACCTGTACTTCCATCTGCATGGAGATAATCTGAAATACTGGTACCTTCATATTTAATACCCGCTTCTAACACTTCTCGAACATAATAAAATAACATTTCTTTTTCTTGATGATTTAAATCCTTAGATATACGTGCTGGATGGATACCTGCTCTAAATAATGCTTCACAGGCATAGATGTTACCACAACCTGAAATTACTCTATGGTCTAATATCATTTGTTTGATTGTTTTATTTTGATATAATTTTTTATCAAACCATGACATATAATGTGGTAATGCTTCTTTCTCAAAAGGTTCCGGTGCGATTTCTAAAAATGATGGATATCCTTCAAATGAAGCAACATTTCTAATCTCACCAAATCTCCGAATATCTGAGTAAACTAAGAGTTTGTCATTATCTAATTTAAAAATAACATGCCAATGTTTACGATAATTGGGAGCACTGATATCTTCTAAATGATCTACGACAAAAAAACCACCTGCCATACCTAAATGGCTAATAATTATTCTTTGTGTCGAACTATTTTCAATATAAAAAACAATATATTTGCTACGTCTTTCAATATTATGAATCGTGTAGCCTTTAGTATAATTTTTAAATGTATCTAAAGATAACCCTTTAATAATCGTTTCTTTATTATTATTTTTTCCTTCTATCACTTTATCAGAGAACATAATATCCTCAATTTTTTGCCCTTTTACAAAAGGCCTTATCCCTCTTGTAACATGTTCAACTTCAGGTAGTTCAGGCACTATATTCCCCTCTTTCTATTTCGCGTCATACCATGTTTGTCCATAACTAGATTCTACTTTCAATGGAACATCTAATTTCAATGCATTATCCATTATCTTTTCAATAAATTTTTCAAAGTCTTCTACTTCTTCTTCTGGCAATTCAAAAATTAACTCATCGTGTACTTGTAGTAATAGTTGAGCATGAAAATCTGTATGTTTAACCTCGTTAGCAAAATGAACCATCGCAAGTTTGATGATATCTGCTGCGCTTCCTTGTATAGGTGTATTCATTGCTGTTCTTTCAGCAAAACTTCTTAAATTAAAATTTCTACTTGTAATATCTGGAATATAGCGTCTTCTATGAAGCAGTGTCTCTACATAACCTTGCGCTTTACAATCTTTAACTATGTCTTCCATATATTGTTTGACACCAGGGAAACTATCCAGATAATCATCTATAAATTTTTTGGCTTGTTTTCTAGTTATTCCCAAGCTTTGGCTTAATCCATAGTCACTTATACCATAAACAATACCAAAATTCACAGCTTTTGCTTGTCTCCGCATTAAACTATCAACATTTTCAGGTTCTACATCAAAAACTTTCACTGCTGTGGCTGTGTGAATATCTTCATCATTGATGAACGCCTGTTTCAAACTTTCATCTTGTGTAATATGTGCCAGTACTCTTAATTCAATTTGTGAATAATCGGCTGAAAAGATAACATTATTTTTATCACTTGACTTAAATGCTTTTCTAATTTTTCGACCTTCTTCTAAACGTACTGGTATATTTTGAAGGTTTGGATCGATTGATGATAGACGTCCAGTTTGAGCCAATGTTTGATTAAATCGAGTATGGATACGATTATCTTCAGCAATCACTTTTTGTAAGCCTTCAACATACGTTGATTGTAATTTAGCTAATTGCCTATATTCTAAAATATATTCTATGATTGGATGTTCTCCTTGTAACTGTTCTAATACATCAACCGCTGTAGAGTATCCTGTCTTTGTCTTTTTAATGACAGGTAATTTTAATGTTTCAAATAATACAACACCTAATTGTTTTGGTGAGTTAATATTAAACTTTTCACCTGCAGCATCATAGATATTGTCAATTAAGACATCTAATTTACTTTGAATTTCTACTTCCATTTGTTGTAGTTCACTAAGTTCAGTATAAATACCTGTCTCTTCCATTTTACTTAAAATACGAGCCAACGGTAATTCTAAATCATGTAATAAATCAGTTTGATTATAGTCATCCAATTGTTGTTGAATTTTTGGTTTAACTTGGTTGATGGCGTTGATAATAGTTCCCACATAAGGATTTAATACGTCATCTGATGGAATTTGTTTTTTCTTGCCTTTTCCATATATTGCTACACTTGATTGAACATAATGCTGACCATAGTTTGCTACCACAGAATTCACATCATCTATTGTGCGTGAAGGATCAATAATGTAACTTGCTAGCATCACATCAAACACAATATGCTTAATATTAATACCAAGTCGATGTGCTACGATATAAGACTTTTTGGCATCGTAGACGATTTTTTCAGTCTTCTCATTTTCAAGCCAAGCAACCAGTGACTGATTTTGTGAAAGTTGTTCGGCATTGACTACGACATAATGTTGACCATCGAAGAAGCCAAATTTCAAAATATTGTCTTTTAAGTAATTGGCACCATCTAACTCGAAATGGATGATTGCTGTTTTTAATGAGTTGAAATCAATTTTTGTAAAATCATCTTCTAGTTCAATATCCATCTCTTGAACGTCAGAGTCATTAATTGAAGCATCCATCTGGTCTAAGAGTTGATTAAATTCTAATTTTTTAAATAGTTCAATTTTGTCATCAGTATCTGATTGATCAGGCAATTTAGTATCTTCTAATGATACTTCAATTGGACTATCACAATTGATAGTCGCCAACGTTTTACTCATTAAAGCATCATCTTTACTATTTTCAAGCTTTTCTTTCAATTTTTTACCCGAAACTTCATCAATATGTTCGTATACATTTTCTACTGTGGAAAATTGGTTTAATAGTTTAATGGCTGTTTTTTCTCCAACGCCTGCCACACCAGGAATATTATCAGAACTATCCCCCATTAGACCTTTCATATCAATAATTTGTTTCGGCGATAAACCATTATATTTTTCTGCTATAAATTCTGGAGTATAATGGTCAACATCTGTAACACCCTTTTTAGTGTAATAGATTGTAACATCGTCAGTAGCTAATTGTGTTAAGTCACGATCACCAGTAATGATTATTGTTTGGAAGTTTTCATGATTAGCTTGTTTGCTTAAAGTACCTATAATGTCATCTGCTTCATAGTTTTCTAATTCATAACGTTTGATATGGTATGCATCCAATAATTGTCTAACGTATGGAAATTGCTCACTAAGTTCTGGAGGAGTGGATTGTCGTCCACCTTTATATTCACTATATTGCGCATGTCTAAATGTTGTTTTCCCAGCATCAAAAGCGACTAAAAAATGTGTGGGTTGTTCTTCTTTTATAATTTTTTCCAACAACATTGCAAAACCATAAACGGCGTTCGTATGAATACCAGCTTTATTTTGTAATAATGGTAACGCATAAAAAGCTCTAAAGCTCAAACTGTTTCCATCAATTAAAATTAATTTATTCAATATTTTAACCTCCAACACATATTTACTTTCCATTTTATCATAAATTATAGGTCAATCCGTATTCATTCGATGAGGTTGAGATAAAATAATTATCTCAATTAATCTCCATGTTAATGTCAGTCACTGTTAATCCACATATTATAGTTTAATGATTAAGTATTACTATGCACATGTTTATCGTCTCTATCACAGGCAGCTTTCCACCCTATTCAATCACAAGCACTTTTCTCTTTGTATAGGACAAAACAATGATTTCTAATAAATTTGAGTTTTTCTTATTCTATTTTTACTAACACAAAATAAAACGACCGATTAACCTTGTCCTATGATGGTTATGGTTAAATCGGTCGTAGTTATTATTTTAATCAAAAAATGTGACTCTAAAAGTTGAACCTTTTTCTGGTTCACTAAACACATTAATTCTACCTTGATGGGCTTCCATAATATGTTTTGTAATAGATAAGCCTAAACCTGTGCCTCCTGAATCTCTACTGCGGGCTTTATCTACACGATAAAAGCGTTCAAAGATATGTTTTTGATCTTGCTTACTAATACCAATACCAAAATCTTGAACTTCAAGCACACGCTTATTACCTTCTTTGAAAACACGCACAATGACTTGACCAGAAACTTTAGAATAACTTATTGCGTTCGAAAGTAAATTAAGTGCTACTTGCGAAACTTTATCTTTATTTGCCTCAATAATAATATCTGGTTCAATCTCATTAACTATTGTTATATTTTTACTTTCTGCGATATTTTGCATATGCTTCATTGTTGACTCAGCAATTTCAGATAAACTTGTTGGTTCTGTTTCTAATTGTGTTTGTTGCTCAACATGAGACAAATCTAATAAGTCATATACTAATGTTTCAATACGATTCGATTCTTTAGAAATGATGTTTAAAAAGTCATTTAATGTTTGTTCATCATTTTTAGCACCATCTAAAAGTGTTTCGGCGAAGCCTTTTATAGAAGTGATAGGTGTTTTCAATTCATGTGATACATTAGCTACGAATTCACGTCTTAAATTTTCTAATTTTTTCAAATTTGTAATATCATGTAGCACAACTACCATACCGTAAAGATTCTTTTTACTTTTAGATAAAATTGGAATACATGCTGTGTCAAAGTATTTTTGGTGGACTTGGTCAGTTGTCAACTCTATTTGATCATAAGTTGATTTTTCAACTTTAAATGCTTCGGCAATTAACTTTTGAATCTCTGGATCTATAAAGTCGATATAGCTTTTATGTTCTACAACATTCTCAGGATTAAACACATCATAATATGATTTGTTTGCAATTACAATCTCACCATATTTATCTATCATTAAAATTGAACTAGGAATATTTTCTATCGTTGTTTTCAATCGATTAGATTGTAACTTTTGTTTATGATTTAATCGTTGTAATCTTCTGGCTAGCTCATTAGTGGTGACGAATAATTCTCTCGTTTCTTTAACATTACTTTCTGGAACCCTTACATGATAATAACCTTCGGCTAATAGGTTTGTTGCATATGTAACTTCATTTATCGGTCTAATGTAAGTTCTATTAATGCTTCTCACGACAAAGAAAATAATAACCAATACAAATAATCCAATTAAACCTACATATTTCCATATACCTATTTGTAGTTCTAGTATTTGATTATTAACACCACTGATAATCACATCTTTATCTCTAATCGAAGTTTTAAAAGTATATCTACGGTCATCCCCTATTTTATCGTAAATTATTTTGGAAGGATTCGCTTCATTATTAATATCATTATTAAATGGGGTCCCTGATTTTGTGGAAAATACTTCATCGTTACCTTCAGTAAGTATCAAAGTAAAATTTTCGTTTTTTGCAATATCTTTGATTTCATCTGTTTTATCATGATTGTATAAACTGACTAAATGTTGTGCTTGGTGTTCTAAGTCACCTTGTTGGCTTGATATGACTGTATTGTATATGACATGTGTAATTATTGCACCTAATGCAACAAAACTAATGATAACGATGGTACATAATAAAAATAAGAGTCTTTGGTGAAACTTCAACATTAGACTTTAGGTCTTTCCAATTTATAGCCTAAACCTCTAACTGTTTTTATCAATTTAGGCTGCTTAGGGTTCTCTTCCAATTTATCTCTTAAATGACTTATATGTACATCCACAATTCTTGAGTCACCTGCAAATTCGTAATTCCAAACAGAGTTTAACATATGCTCACGTGTAATTACTCTGCCTTGTCTTTCAATAAGGTATAGTAACAGTTCAAATTCTTTAGGTGTAAGTTCTAATAATTCATCGCCACGGTAAACCTCAAAATATTCTGGTCTAATTCTGATAGAACCAATTAAAATATCATCTTCATCATTTTCAACTGGGACTGCTTCATTGATCATGGCAGAACGTCTTAAAATGGCTTTAACTCTAGCTACCACTTCTCTCGGTGAAAATGGCTTAGTCATATAATCGTCTGCACCAAGTTCTAGCCCTAACACACGATCAAATTCATCATCTTTAGCAGTTAACATTAAAATTGGCACTAAATTTTTATCAGATCGGATCGTTTTACAAACTTCGATTCCATCTTTTTTAGGAAGCATAACATCTAATACAACCAATTCTGGATTTACAGCATTCACTTTTTCTAATGCTTCTTCACCATCATAGGCAACATCCACGATATATCCAGCTTGCTCTAAATTATATTTTAACAAGGTTACAATTGATTGCTCATCATCTACTACAAGTACTTTTTGTGACATAGTATACCTCCAAATTTATGATTACAAATTAATTATAACGTAAATTTTAATAAAAATAACATACTTAAAAGTATTTTTACATAAACTTAATAAATAGAAAATAATTAGTTATTTGTAAAGAAAGCACAAAGAATTTGTATCGTCTACATAAACAATTCTTCAATGAATCTATAACTGGTATTGAATATTCTTATTATTCCGGATTTTAATAATAG
>NZ_PPRL01000042.1 GCF_002902235.1 Staphylococcus ureilyticus | reverse complement strand
ATCATATTGATTATTATTTTGATAAAGTACAAGTAAATTATTGCTTATATTTATATGATAAACATGAGGATTAGGTGGGGTTTGTTTATGAAAATTGAAAACATTAAATTATTCACTTCAGAATTTGAAAAGACATTCCAATTTTATGAAGAAATTTTAGAATGTCCAGTTTGGATGATTGGCCAAGAGGCTTTTACAGTTAAAATTGGAGAGACGCATTTGTGTTTTCAACAAGCAAACGACGATGTCCAACCATTTTATCACTTTGCGATTGACATTCCATACAACCATTTCTACGACATGAAACAACATTATCAAAATATTTTATTTCTATTGATGGAGGATGGTCAGCATACGACGTATTTCGAATCTTTTGTTGCACATTCATTTTACTTTCAAGATCCTTCTGGAAACGTCGTGGAACTCATTGCACGCATTTCTAATATAACTGATGAACCTGAATTTTCAAGAATTAGTGAGATTGGATTCGTATGTAATGAAACGAAGGAAGTCTTTGAAGCATTGTCGAAATTTCATTTAAATACATATGAAAAGCAACCCTTTGCACCACATGATTTAAACTTTATCGGCGATCATTATGATGACAGTTTTATTTTACTGACACCGGAAGATAATAAATGGCTGTTCTCTGACCAGTTTTCCGAATCTCATCCCATGTGCATTCAAACAAATGAATTTAAGTTAAGCATGGATAACCAAGCCCAATGGCACTTAAATAAACTTTAAATCTAAAAATAATGAGCACACAATATCAATTTAGCAAGTTTTGATACTGTGTGCTCATTTTTTATTAATATCGTTTTATAACGTCATATTCTAAGCTTATCGTATATTTTGATTTTAACAGTTTTACAATCAAATTTACTCTTTAACTTGTGACTTGTCGCTGACAAATTTCTTTAAAGTTTTATTTAAACCATCTTTTGCTTCTTGGTCATAACCATAACTACCATCTTCATTTTGTGTGATGTGCTTATCTAATATAAATCTGCCTTTATGAATAGTATCTGCACCTAGTTCTTTGATAACTGGATCAAGACTATATTGGATTGCCAGCACATGTGCAAACGTGCCTCCTAAAGCTAATGGTAGTACCGTTTTACCTGTAAATGCCCCTCGTGGTAACAAGTCTAAGTACGTTTTCACGATACCTGAGTAGGCAGCTTTAAATACTGGAGATACTATAATAACACCATCCGCATCTTCAATCGTTTTATGCGTATCATTTATCGATTCATTAGAAAAATCTGCAGTAATTAAAGCCTCAGCATCTAATTGATGTACATGTATGACATTTGTCTCGATGCCCTCAGCATTCAAATATGATTCCGCGTAATCTATAATACCCGTGAGTCTTGATTTTAGTTTATTGCCTCCAGCAATAATTGCTACTTTTGCCAATATGATAATCCCCTTTCTATATAAAATTTTTCATATATACTTTCGATATTTACACGCTAATCTATTTATAAATATATGAAAAAATAAGATCCATTGGAACCAATTTCCACTTCTTTAGCGTATCATCAAATATAGGTAAAATCATAGGAAATGATTTGAATTATCGCAATTATTATTGTATCAATAAGTTTATATATTAAATTTATGACATTGATTAGGCATTTCCTTGGAAATAATTATATTGTCATTTAGCACTTTATGTTGATTATTATCTAAATCCTTTGATAACTTATCACTTATGTTATTGCTTCAAAAGCTATGACCTTTAATTCACCTGTTGATGCATTTTTTTAATTTCTTAACACATTATTAATTCTAAACATCACACAGGGTTGAGTGTAATAGTACAAAATCAGTTTTTTGTTTCAACTCTAAAAAATTTTACAATATAAATAATTTTATTATATTCTTTTTTTAAAAATCGTTTCACTTTAAAAACCTTTTTTTCTAGATGTATACTTAATTTAGACATACAAAGGAGTGATACACAATGAGTACATTTTCTAATGAAGAAAAAGTACAAATCTTATCAGATATTGTAGCGATTGAGACAGTAAATGATAATGAGCTTGAAGTTTGTAATTATTTACAGAAACTATTTTCTAACTACGGAATTGAATCAAAAATTCAAAAAATTGATGAACGACGTGCTAACCTCATTGCTGAAATCGGTGAAGGCAATCCGGTAATCGGTATCTCAGGTCATATGGACGTTGTTTCTGCAGGTAATAAATCTCAATGGACATACGATCCATTTTCGCTTACTGAGGATGATGGATTTTTATATGGTCGTGGCGCAGCAGATATGAAGTCAGGACTTGCTGCGTTAGCAATTGCACTTATTGATATTAAATCTTCTCAAGCACTGCAACATGGTCGTATTAGATTTTTAGCAACTAGTGGTGAGGAAATGGAGCAACTTGGTTCTCAAACTTTGTACGAACAGGGTTATATGGATGACGTTAATGCATTACTTATAGCAGAACCTTGCCAAGATATCATGGTGTATGCACATAAAGGTTCAATGGATTATCGTATTACTTCCTACGGTAAATCAGCACATAGCTCTATGCCAGTAATGGGCACTAATGCCATAAAACCATTAATCTCATTTATACAAGATATTGATGACGCCTATGCTAGAATTTCAAAAGAAGTTCAGGGAAAAGCGTTAGATTTCACAAAATTCATTGAAAGAATTAAGCCATCATTGCCTGCAACAACAGCACTTGAAGACGTAGAATCTGCACTTCAAGGTTTAGTTATTAGCAATACATTAATTAACGGTGGGGTACAGGTGAACTCTGTTCCTGAAGAGGCAGATGCAGATTTTAATATTCGTACAATTCCAGAATATGATAATGAACAAGTAAAAACGTTATTCTCAAACACAATTCAAAACCATAATGATAAAGGTGCAAATTTATCAAGCGACCTATACTTAGACCTAGATCCAGTACTCACTACTGGTGATAACAGCTTAATTAATACTGCTCAGAACATAGCTAAATCTCTATTTGACAAGGACTTTATCGCTTCTCCAATCGGTGGCGTTACTGATGCTTCAAACTTATTAAAAAATAAAGATGAAACTTTCCCATTCTTAGTATTTGGTCCAGGTATTAAACCACATCAAATTGATGAATGTGTAGAAAAAGACATGTATTTAAAATTCATTGATTTTTACAGTGAACTTTTAACAACTTATTCTAAAAAGCTTTAGTTTTAATTAAATTAACTTCAGCCATTTAAAAAAGCTCAGAACAGAGTGTGTCTGAGCTTTTTTTATAACATCGTGATAAGGTAAACGTGTGTACATACTGTTAAAACCTTGTCCTGACAATAGTGGAACAAAACAACACATTTAAAAATTTGTTATTTACGCTTTTGTACATTGTCACTTGCAAATTGTAGTACCTACATTATGGCCATGTTGCAATTTTTGAATAATGTGCGCTTCATTTCCTGCTGCAATAACTACTTTTTGACATCCCTTTTCTATTGCTATAACAGCATCTTGGACTTTAGGTATCATACCACCATATATTAATTTTTGTTCAATATAGGTGGCTATATTTTTCGCATTTAATGACGGTTGTACTTTTTCATTGATTAAAACACCTGGAATGTCGCTTAATAAATAAATTGGTGCATGTAAAGCTTGCGCAATTTTATATGCTAACGTATCGGCGTTAATATTATATACCTGGTGCGTCGTTTGATTTACACCTATAGATGCGATGACTGGTAGAAAGGATTGAGTTAAAGTTGCGATAACACTTGTATCTATATGAATAGGTTCGCCAACAAAACCATATTATAAATCTAATGGTTTAATATCAAATAATTGCGCATCTATGCCATTCATACCAATACTTTGAATACCAAATTGATTGATTTTATTGACTAAACTAGGATTCACTTGTCCAATTAATGTTTGAGTCGTAACAGAAAGTACTTCATGGGTAGTAACTCTCAAACCATCTTTAAATTCTGTTGCTACTTCTTGTAATTCCAAAGATTGATTTATAAAAGGCCCACCACCGTGGACGATTAATGGTTTATAACCTTGCTTTTTTAATGCAACAATATCTTCAATTATTGAATCATGCATATTCGTCAAAGTGCTCCCGCCTATTTTAATTACAATGTAATCCATATCAAACACCTCTTAAGTTCTATACGACGCATTTATGCGCACGTATTCATATGATAAGTCGCAGCCATAAGCAGTAGCTTCCCCATCTCCATCACCTACAGTAGCTTCTATAATGATATTGTCTGCTTCCAATTGTTTTTTTAAATAAGCTTCATCAAATGCCACTGACATGCCTGCTTTAACCACAGCAACTTGGCATAATGCTACGTTTGTCGCATGAGGATTTATATGTTTTGATGCGTAACCCATCGCTGTTACAATTCTTCCAAAATTTGCATCTTCACCATGAATTGCTGTTTTAACTAAATTAGATGAAACAATACTTTTCGCCATTTTTCTTGCCTCATGGATATCTATTGCCCCTTTAACTCTAGCTGTCACCAATTTAGTCGCACCTTCGCCATCTTTTGCAATAGACTGAGCCAAATAACGTGCAACATAATTGATGGCGTAAACAAATTTTTGCCATTCAGGATGATTTTCATCTAGCCAATGATGATCAACTTGACCATTTGCCATACATAGAACCATGTCATTCGTGCTAGAGTCACCATCTACGGTTATCATATTAAATGAGTGATCTGTAATTTGTTTTAAACATTCATTCAATGGCTCACTACCAACTTTTGCATCTGTCGTTATAAAACCAAGCATGGTTGCCATATTGGGATGTATCATCCCAGAGCCTTTTGCTGTACCACCTATTGTCACTATTTGGTTGTCTATATTTACTTTTACAGACACATGTTTCGTTGTCGTATCTGTCGTTAAAATCGATTGATTAAAATAGTCACTCTGGTTAAACGCATCGTGTAAAACATGATCGACGCCACGTTTCATTTTATCCATAGGCAAAAATGAGCCAATGACACCTGTCGAAGCAATACCAACATGATGTGGTTCTATGTTTAATCGTTCAGCCACCCAACTTTGTGTATCTTTCGCATCTTGTATACCTCTATCTCCAGTACATGAATTCGCATTTGCTGAATTAACTACAATTGCCTGCAATGTTTGATCGATGTTGATACTATCTTCAGTTACTTTAAGCGGTGCTGCTTTAAAACGATTAAGCGTATATACACCTGCTGCAGTCGCTTTTGTCGTAGAGTAAATCCATCCAAAGTCTTTTTTCTTTCTTCTTAGGCCAGCATGAAATCCACCAGCCATATACCCCAATGGCGATCCAACGTCACCATTGATATCTACAGTTATTTGATTGAATGTATCTATCGTTTCAATATCTTTCATCTCATCTCTCCTTTCGCATTTCATTAAGGATAAATTGGTAGCTGATTCAGACCAGTTGTCTCGTCTAAGTCATAAAGTAAATTTAAATTTTGGATTGCTTGACCACTCGCACCTTTAACTAAGTTATCTATAACTGATACGATAATAGCCCTTTGATTTTTTTCATCTACATACAGACCTATATCGCAAAAATTACTACCATACACTTCTTTTGTTTTGGGGTATTCTCCCAAGTCTCTAATTCTTATAAATGGTTTCTGTTCATAATTATTTTTATAAATATCATGTAAATGCTCTGCTGTCATATACTCGTTTAACTTCACATAAATTGTAGATAAAATACCTCTTGTCATCGGTATTAAATGTGGTGTGAACATCACGTTACACTTTGTTCTTGCAATATTAGATACATATTGTTCTATCTCTGGTTTATGTTTATGGTTTCCAATTGCATAGGCACTAAAATTTTCATTCATTTCAGCGTAATGAAGGTGTTGTGCTAATGCACGTCCTGCTCCTGAAACACCTGTTTTTGAATCAATAATAATTGAATGAACATCGATTGCATTTTGAGCAATCAGAGGGTGTAACGCCAATAAAATAGAAGTAGGAAAACAACCAGGATTCGCTATCAACTTTGTGCGTTGTGAATCTATTTCACTCCACTCCGCAATACTATAAAGGGCCGAATCTAAAAAATCTTGTTCTGCTGCTGCTTCACCATAATATGTTTGATATAGGTTTCTATCTGTCAGTCTAAAATCTCCTGATAAGTCAATCACTTTAACACCATTATTAATTAAATTTGGCACTAAATGTTTGCTGACATTTGAAGGTGTTGCAAAAAATATAACATCACAAGACGTCGCTTGTTCATTTAATTCAGTATAGTTAAGTGCGATATGGTTTAAATGTGGAAATGTTTTACTGATTGGTTCATCAATCTTAGAATGCGAAAATACATATTTAATTATGACGTTAGGATGATGTTGTAATAAGCGTATAAGTTCTACAGCACCATAACCACTTCCACCTACTATTCCAACTGTAATCATCTTCCTCATTCCTTTCTGAATATTCGGAATTTTTAATGTGCTTTTTTATTTTTTTCAAGTACTTCTTTAATCACATCAGCAATTTGATTAATCTCATTTTCATTAATGACTAACGGTGGTGCAATTCTAATAACATTGCCCTGTGTTTCCTTACACAACACGCCTTTTTCTATCATTTCTAAACAATATGGCTGTGCTTGTTCTGTTAATTCAATACCAATAAATAACCCTCTCCCTCTGACATCATCAATAATTGGACTATCGATAAGTTGTAATTGATTCAACAGTGTTTGGCCTAACTCAGCTGAATGTTCAATTAAATTTTCATCTAATAAAACATCTATGGCTGCTATCGATACTGCGCAAGCAAGTGGATTACCACCAAATGTAGAACCATGCGTGCCTGGTGTTAAAACATTCATGATTGTTTCATTTGCTAATATAGCTGAAATAGGATAAAGTCCGCCGCCCAATGATTTACCGAGTAAATAAATATCAGGCTCTACGCCTTCCCATTCCATAGCAAACATCTTGCCTGTCCTACCTAGTCCAACCTGTATTTCATCGGCAATGAATAAAATATTATGTTGATTACATAAATGACGTACTTCTTGAATAAAATAGTCTGGAGGAATATTCACGCCACCTTCACCTTGAATCGGTTCTAAAATAATGGCCGATGTATTATCATTAATCAATCGTTTTAAATGTTCAATATCTCCAAATTCTATATAATTAATATTATCTAACAATGGGCCAAACCCTTCTTTGTAATTATCTTGGGCAGATAAAGATAAAGACCCTAATGTACGACCATGAAAGTTACCTTTCATAGCAATGATTTCACTTTCATTTTCTTTAATACCTTTGACATCTGAACCCCATTTTCGTGCAATTTTAATTGCTGTTTCCACAGCTTCAGTCCCAGTATTCATAGGTAGTACTTTGTCTTTGTTTGCTAACTTGCAAATTTTTTCTTCCCATTGTCCTAAGTTATCACTATATAATGCACGTGATACCATAGTTATTTGCTCGCTTTGTGCTTGAAATGCTTCAATAATTTTCGGATGACAATGTCCTTGATTGACCACTGAAAAGCCAGCTATACAATCAATATAACGCTTACCTTCAACATCCCATACATGAGCACCTTTACCTTTTTTTAATGCTAATTTCAAGGGGCTATAATTATTTGAACTATATTGATCTGTTAATTCGAATAACGTATTCATTAAATACACCAACCTCATTATTATTCTAATATTTGTATTAATATTCATGAATATTACACTTTTAAATATAATAAGTCAAAGGTTTATTTAAATATTTTTTTATAAAAATATTTAAAAAGGCTTTAAAATAAGCAAAAAGCATCTATCAAAATTATAAAAATTTCAATAGATGCACATAAATCATTGTATACAATTTGCATATCATCATTTAATATTTAAGATAATATCCGTACCTACCATTCAAATCATACATTCAATCGTTTTAACAATTGTGGTAATTGTGTTATATCTTCAAGGATATAATCAGCGTTATTTTGCTTAAATATGTTTGTCGCTTTTTCAATATAAACCTCTCGTTCATTATTTGTTAATGCATCCCATTGTTGTTCATTCAATCCAACTATAGAACTTCCTTTAACAATCCCCACAGCTATCACACCAGCGTTATTGGCTTCTCGAATATCAGCTATTGTATCGCCGACTTTCACTACCTCTTTAACAGAGGTTAGTTTGAGGTGTTTCATATTCTCAAAAATCATGTATGGATATGGTCTTCCGTAACCACTCACTTGTTCTGCAGTAACGATGCTATTGGGTTTATAGTCCTTTTGTGCCGCTTCAGGTATAACAATTTCCATCATTGCTTTAGTGTAACCTGTAGTAGAACCAATAAGGTATCCATCATCTTGTAAATTTTGAATCGTAGTGACAACATTGGGCAATGGATCTGTAAATGATTTCAGATTCTTCATTAGCATTTTTTCAAATTGAGCATATAAACGATCAATATCTTCTTCTGTCGGTACTTTTCCAAATTGATTTTGCCACTCCTTTTTGATTCGTGGCATTTCAGCCATTGCTTTGATGTGATCACGTTTTAACATCCCCATAGGTTCTCTAGCTTCTTCAATTGTAACTTTAATACCTTCATCTTTGAATATATCCACAAAGACATTAACTGGTGCAAAACAGCCAAAATCTATCGTAGTACCTGCCCAATCCATAATTATACCTTTTATTTTAGTCATTTATTTGATACTCCTTTGCGCATTAAAATTTTTAATATGTTGAATCATTACCTCAAAATCTTGTCGATATAAATCACCTATATTACCAACTCTAAATGATGGTACATCCATCAATTTCCCAGGATATAAAACAAAGTTATTTTTTTTCATATATTGATAAAAATCATCAAATTCAAAATTCGTATCTGGATATAAAAAAGTAGTAATAATCGGTGACTGGTATTCGTCATCGATATAAGGCTTAAAGCCTAACTGTTGCATAGATTGAATAATATATTGATTATTCGTTAAATACCTCTCATAGCGTGCTTCAACGCCACCTTCATTTTCTAGCTCTAAAATCGCTTGATGAAAAGCGGCAACTACATGAGTTGGAGATGTAAAACGCCATTTTCCACTATCTTTCATTACAATCCATTGATCATACAAATCAAGTGACACACTTCTTGCATTCCCCTTTGTTTTTTCCAAACTTTCTTTTTTGGCAATGACAAATCCAAAACCAGGTACACCTTGTATACATTTGTTGGCACTACTAACTAAAAAGTCTATTTGCAACTTTTCAACCTCAATCGGTACACCACCGAAGCTACTCATGGCATCTACAATAATCTTTTTGTTAAATTTTTTTGCCAATGTGCAAATGGATTCTATAGGATTTAAAATACCGGTAGTCGTTTCGCAATGCACAAAAGCAATATGAGTTATTGTCGGATTTTCTTCTAACACTTGCTGTATTTTCGCTAACGATGGTATGACGTCAAACGAAATGTTTAATTCTGTTATTTTTTTACCTGCGACATAAGCCATATCAATCATCCGTTTGCCATAAGCACCATTACTAATAATCAGCACATGATCTGTTGATGATATAGCCGTTTGGATGACACTTTCTACAACAAAACTCCCACTTCCTTGTTGCAAAATAGTTGTATAATTTTCAGCATTCACTTTAGCAATTTCAAGCAAACGTTGTCGGATACTTTGAGTAAGGTTTTTATAATCATCATCCCATGTACATCGGTCTAGTATCATTGTTTCTTTTACTGTATGTGTAGTAGTCAGTGGTCCTGGTGTTAATAATTTTAGTTGTTCCATTTAATCACTCCTTATTTTTACTCTGTTGCGCTTGCTTTTTTGCTTCTTGGAATATTTTTTGATGCGATTCTAATAAATCTACAGTTAGCCTACCTTTCCATTTTTTGGGATAAGTCGGTCGTTGTTGTTTGTCCACTTTTTCTCCCTTATAAAGTGGCACTGGATACTGTTGTAATAAATCTTTGCGCCCATATTTTTGAATCACTTGCACCATTTTTTCAGCTTTCTGTTGTTTTGCTCCACCCTTTTTGACAACAGCGGCAGCTTCTACTAATGAAAAGTTGCCTTCTTTTGGATCAATATAATGAATTGGCTTCCCTTTCATTTCTGCATCAATGGCTTGTGAACGTAAACCGATACCAATAGCTGCTTCACCAGACTCAACTTTTTTAAGCGGTCCAGACCCGGAACTTTCTAAATGAGGACCAATATTTTTTAATAATTGAGTTAATATTTTTTGACCTTCCTTCTCTCCATACTCATTAAGTATGCTTTGAATCACTAACCATCCTGTAGAAGAATCAATAACATTGGGCATTGCCACTTGGTCTTTATATTGATTTTTCGTTAGAGATTCAATAGATTTTGGCATTTCCAATCCTTGTTCTTTTAATGCTTTTTTATTAACAAACAATGACCCCATATTACCTAATAGCGGCGTTATATAATCAGGATAAGCATCTTTGGTACTTTTATTAGTATTTTCGATATTAGCAAACATATTATTTTCTTTTTGTGCACTTTCTAAATAATAGGTTGCTTGTGTAATAACATCAGCTTCAATATTTTTACCTTCTGCCATCATTTTCCCGCCTAATTCAGAAGTTGATTGGGGCTGAACAATATATTCTCCTTTAAAACCATGATCATCTAATGCTTTTTTCATAACAGCAATCGCTTCCTCATCTGCATTCGTTGAAATAACGACTTTCTTAGTAGACGAACCAAACCCAACAATAGAAAAATATAAAAGAACGATTGCAACGAATATAAGGACGCTTATTTGCCACTTAATTTTCACTCGTTCATCCTCTCCTTTCTCTATATTTCAACCAGCAACTACTGATACTTCGTATACAAACATTTGTGATAAGTATTAAAATGGATAAAATAAATATGTCAGTAAATCGGTTAAAGTGTTGTAATTGATTTATTTCGGTAGATACCAGTTGCGTTGAAGTCGAAACTAAAAATATAACACCACTAATCGTTACCATCGCATTAATAAAATAATAATTCATCATTTCAATGATTGTGGTTTTCATATTAGGTAATATGATTTTAAATATCGTCTCATACCATTGGTCTTGCAAAAGCGAACTCGTAACATCCCAAGATTGGTCCAACTTTTCCAATGCCCCTTTTGCCATCACATAAGGTGTAGTAAAGTAGTGCACGATAATACTAATAATCACAATCAAAAACGTCCCCTTAATAGAACTGTTTTGAAATAATAATAAGTAAGAAAGTCCTAATATCATACCTGGTACGGTGTTCGTTATTAGCGACATGATGTTTAAAGATTGCTTACCCTTCACTTTAGTTCTAACTGTTATCAACGCAGAAGCAAAACTGATGAGGGTGCCAAAAAAAGCAGTCGCAATAGCTACAAACAATGATTGTATATAGACATCTAATAATATTTCATCATTAATGACACTGATGATATGTGTCAATGTAAAATCTAGTTGATAAGGATAGTCTTGCGTAAAAGGTACAATAAACATCACTAAAAATATCAATAAAATAACTGTTGCTATGGTTATGGCACATACATTAACAAATCGGTCATGCCACTTTCTTAAAGGTAAATTTTTATGACTTATCGCTCGTTGTTGCACATTCCATTTTTCAATAATAGTCAGAAATATAAAACCAATGATTGCAGGGATAAGCATGAGCATAGCTATCACTGCACCTTCTGCAAACTTAGGAATAGAACCTAATATCATTTGATACAAAGTTATAGAAATCACATTATAATCTGCACCAATTGAAGCGGGTATCCCAAAATCAGTAAAACTTAAAATGAACGATAAAATAAATGCGTTGCCGATTGGTATAAATAATGGTCTTAACAAAGTGTGATAAAATCTTCTCATTTTACCATCTTTCATTAGTGATGAAATATAATAAAATCGATGATCAATATAATTAAACGCATTAGAAATAATAAGATAAGCGGCGGGCAATGTATAAATAATATAACCAATAAACAATCCATTTTTACCATAAATTGTAAATGGTAACTCGCTTAATATATTGGATAATATTCCTTCGTTCCCAAATAGATACATCAAAATAAAACCATATGTAATGGTAGGTACAAACATTGGCAATAAAGTCATATTTTTTATATATGAATGCGTCCATGTTGAAGCACGTGTCATATGTAACGTGTAAGACATAAAAAATGCAAGAATCGTCGTCACCATCGCTGCAGTCGATGATACCTTTAAGCTGTTAAATAGTGCGTTTGTTATTTCTGGATTCGTTAAAATATCTTTATAATGATATAGCGTCAATGCACCATCTAAAAAAAATGAACGGCCTAATAAGAAAACAATTGGTAATATTAAAAAAGCAATAAAAAATAGCAAAATCAAAATAAAAATCATACGTTGTGACCATAACTTATGCACCATGACGATCACCAAATAATCGGTAAATATGGTCTCTTTTAACTTTTAATTGTTTTAAAATAAATTTTTCAACAAATGCACTTTTGGGATGGTTAATGATCTCGTTAGGTGTACCAAATTGAGCAACTTCACCATTTTCAATTACTACCACTTTATCTGCCATTGTTAATGCTTCTTCAGGATCATGTGTAACAATAATTGTAGTAAGCGAAAGTGTTTTAGCAATTCTTTGAATCATATCTTTAATAGATTCTTTTATTACACTATCTAATGCACTTAAAGGTTCATCCATTAATAAAATTTCTGGTTCCATAACAATCGTACGTGCGATAGAGACACGCTGTTTTTGACCACCCGATAATTCATGTACTTTTTTGTTTAAATGTGGCCTTAAATCCAATAATTCAATTAAATCAGTTACTTTTTTATCGTGAACATTCTTTTTTATATTTTTTAACCCATAAATGATATTTTCATACGCACTTAAATGAGGAAATAAGCAAAAATCTTGGAAAACAATATTAAAATTCCTTTTATTCATGGGTTTGTTTTGTATTTCCGTATCGTTATACAACACTTTTCCTTCAGTTACTTCCGTTAATCCTAAAATCATATTTAATAGCGTCGTTTTACCACACCCACTTGGGCCTAATAAACTAACGATTTCTCCCTTTTCAATAGATAAATTAATATCTTTAAGAACGCTATGATTATCATAGCTCTTACTAACATTTAACAATTTCAGCACTACTGACACCTCCTATTTGTTATACTAAAAGTATAGGACATATTTATTAATTCATCGTTAATTAATCGTAAAATTTGATTAACTTTTGACAATATCATTACAAACTTTTTACCATATTATGAATATACAGGAGGAAAAGTTCATTGTTACCTACAGAAAGAAGAAGAAAAATCCTTGATTCACTTGAAAAAAGCGAGTTTTTAAAATTAAAATCACTTAAAGATGCATTACAAATTTCTATGGAAACATTACGCAGAGATGTTCAACAATTAGTCAAAGATGATTTAATTACTAAAGAATATGGAGGTATTCGTCTGAAACATGTTTCAAATGGAGAATCTATTATTGAACAACGCTTAGATTTAAATATTGATAAAAAAAATGCAATTGCTTTAAAGGCAATTGCAGAAATTTCTGATGGTGATTGCATATTTTTGGATAGTGGATCTACTACATTACAAATCGCTAAACATTTAAATGAGGTAAAAAACTTAACCATTATTACCAACTCTATACCAGTTATGTTACAAGCTTTAAATCAAGGGCACACAATTATAAGTATTGGTGGGAAGGTCCGTCAGTCTGAACATTCTATCACTAGCTTTGATTTTTTATTTAACTTTGATCAATTAAACATCGACAAAGCATTTATTTGTTGCAGTGGTATCTCGTTAGACAAAGGTGTTACTGACTTTAATTTAGAAGAAGTTGAAACACGCAGAAAAATTTTAGACATTTCTAAATATACTTATTTAACAGCAGATAGTACAAAAATAGATAAAGTAGTTACTGTAAAAATTTGTGATATTTCTAGTTTAGATTTCTTAATAAGTGATAAACATTTAGAATCAAAGACAGCTAGCCTTTATAATAATAAAATCAAAATCCTTTGATGATTTCGCAATTTATTTAAGTATGTACTCACGTCTTCGTTCTTTCAATCCTATCTTAATTGATACCACCTTTTTAAGAATGGGAGCATTATTACATCAAATAGCCAATAATCCATATGTATAGAGCGGAACAAAAATCACATTTTTTAAATAATTTTTCATTCCGCTCATACTATCGTTACTTTACATAAACAGATCCATGATTAATACAATAACCAAACCAACAATAGAAGATGTAAATAACAAAAGACCCCAGGTTTTAAATGTATCTTTAATCGTTATATTAAAATATTCTTTAAATAACCAAAATGATGCGTCATTCACATGTGTAATTGTATTACTACCAGCAGCAGTTGCTAGAACCATCAATACTGGATTAACATTAAATGTAGGAATTAAAGGCCCTACAATTCCAGCTGCAGTTATTGCTGACACCACCCCTTGTCCTGTAGCAATACGTATAAGTGCTGTAATTAACCACGCCATGATTAGGGGTGAAATATTTGTATTTTGCATAATTCCCGCAATATAATCGCCTACATTTGCTTTTAAAATAATTTCTTTAAATGCACCACCAGCACCTACGATAAATATAATCGTTGCCACACCTTTCAAGCCACTTTCGAAAGATTTCATCAACTCATCCATCTTTTTACCTTTTCTCAATCCAAAGACAATAATTGATGTAAGAATTGCGATTATAAGACTAATTTCTGCACTCCCAAAAAATGATACAATTTCATGCCATAAAGTGTCTTTCGTTAGAAACATACTTAATATTGTTGAAAGTGAAATTAAAATCGCAGGAATGAGTGGTATTAATAAACTCATCCCAAAATTAGGCATTTCTCTTTCACTAAACGTTTTATTTTTCTGCAACAACGGTGGCACAGGGTAATTCAAATTTTTCATAACTTTCGGTAAAAGGATACCAGCAATCATTACACCAGGTATAAAGACGATGATTCCCAAGATATATACCATCCCCATATCAGCATGATAGGCGTCTACCAATGCAGTCGGACCTGCCTGAGGTGGAAATAAACTATGAGATAGTGTCGTTGCAGCTACCATAGTAATAGCCAATTTCATAAATGGTGTTTTAGCTTCTATAGCAATACTAATCACTAAAGGAGCTAAAATCATAAAGGCCACTTCATAAAATACAGAAATACCAAAGACAGCACCAATAATAATCAATGCCCAATGCACATGCTTTGCACCGAATTTATCAATTAGCGTGGTAGCTATTCGTTGAGCTGCTCCAAAATCAACCATTAATTTACCTAAAATTGCACCAAATCCTATAATTAGTGCAAGACTACCTAACGTTGAACCTAATCCATCTTTAATTGTATCTAAGATTACCATTGGCTTCATACCGTTCAGTAAGCCAACAGCAATAGCTGCAAAAATCAAAGAAAAAATACTGTTAATCTTTAATTTAATATTTAAAAATAATAGCAATGCTACGCCAATAATAAGTGATATTATCGGTAAATTTTCACTCACAAATGACAATTTAAGTCCCCCAGTCAAAATCGATTTTATGAAAGCGAATTCACAAACTAACATTATACACCTTTTCGCCTTGAATAACAACGTTGTTATTTTGTGGTTTTAAGATTTCTTAAAAATAAAAAAGCACAGACAAAATAAATGATTGACATTCACTTTGTAAGTACTTTTTAAATATAAGTAAACAAATGATTTAGAAATTTAAAGTTAATTATGATAACGCTCAAATTGCCATTGTTTGTCTGATAATACTTTTTTATAAAACGGATCGACGCCTATGACTTTAATACAATCAGCCAATGCCTCTACCTCATCTAAATGATGTGTCGTCAATATGATCAAACAATTTCGCTTCATTTGATTGAGCAAGTGATGGATATCAAACCTTGATTTTAAATCTATGCCTACCGTTGGTTCATCTAGTATCAGAACTCGTGGATGATTCAGTAAACCTATTAATACATTCACTTTACGCTTCGTCCCCCCAGATAGACGAGAAACAGTAACATCTAAATCTTTGATGTTTAATTGTTCCATGTATTTTGTAATTAACGCATCAGATATTGGATGTTTACATAATGCTTTAAAACAATTAACGTTTTCAGCAACAGTCATATGCTCAAATAATGCAATATCTTGTGGTACATATCCAATCATTGCTTGTAATTGTTTTTTAGACAATTTTTTTCCAAAGTACGTAATTTCCCCTTGATTAGGTTGTTCTAACCCCGCAAGCATTCTTAATAGTGTCGACTTTCCAGCACCATTTTCACCTAATAGCACAGTTAATTGTTGGTTTTCAAAAGTCATATTCAGAGATTGAAAAATTGTTTTATTATGATATCGTTTCTGCACATGTTTTAAAGTTATCATCCCATCCCTCCTAAATTTGTATAAGGATATAAATCACGCTCATGACAAGCGCATATATAAACGTCATAAATAACCTATGACTAAGTGTATTAATTTTAAATAATAAAAAAGCAACACCGGCTTCAAATAATACAATGATAAACAGTGATTTCAAATAAAATATCCATGTTAATGATTGATGAAACAATAATGCACTTATGATTAATATCATTAACAATAGCATCGTATGTATCAGTATGTAAGTAAGATACAATTTCACCTGACTATATTGAACTAAAAAAATTCTTCTCAAAGGCCCATTCTGTTTTAATCTTTGGTGCAAAATAATTTGCACACTGCTCATACTCAACAATATCGCAAAAACAACACTCAATGAAATAGAAGTATCTGAATGTGACTTTACAAAATAATGTACAATTTGAGATTGAGGTGTCTTATCATTCAATATTTTATTTACTGTGTTCAAAGATGTACGATCACCATTATCATCTAAATGACTTTTAACGATATTAGGTATCTGTTGTTCATATAATGACATGCTTATGATTTCTAAGGTAATATCACCAATAAAATCATCTCTTCCATATAATAAAATTGTTTCTTTTAAACGGTTATCATGCAACTTTTGACTGTAATTTTTAGGTATTTGTAAACTTACTACCGCTTCTTTTCTTTCTATATATTCATCCAAATACGTTTCTTCAGTTGGCACTTTTATTTGAGTAATGAATTCGTTACTTGTGATGTTTTTGATTAAATTTTTAGACGCTGCAGATTGATCTAAATCTTGTATTGCTACAGGAATTTGAAATGATTTATTTAGTGTTTTGTATATCCCCCAAATAGCAATTAAAGAGAATAATAAGATACAAATAAAGACTAAATGTTGTTTCCACTGTTTTTTTATAATTATGAAGAAATAGGGTTGAATCATAAGCGATACCTCCCAATCAATATCAAGACTAAGATGAAAATTGATATAAATAAACTGCTATAAAAAGTTATTGGTACATCTAAAATATAATTATTCAATACAATTTCCAGCATTTGATTTGTTACAAAACTAAATGGTAAGTAATCAACCATCCCTAATATAGAATGTTTAAAATAAATAGTTGGTATTGTCATCCCCGACAATAGAACAATCAATATACTCAATATACTTTTCAGTACATAGTTCATCCATTTAAAAGCAATTAAATCAATAATGGTTAACCAAATGATAATCATCAAGACATAATAGCTCAGTTGAATTACAATCGTTAACCAATTATAGCTTTCAAACTGATTTGGCAAGGATTTAATCAACCAAAGCACACCAAAAATCGTCCATAATCCTGTATAAAACAGTGTAAATAAACTTCTTATCAGTGTTAATTTTTCAAAAGAGAAATGGTGCATGCTTAATCTTGACCACAATGCAGTCGTTTGATTCATTTTCAAAATAGTAAATATTGACAAAGCAAAAATATAAATAGATGTTAAATACGTTGTAATTACATAATAACTTGCACTGTCATATATATGTATAGGTTCATATTCAAATGCGCCAGCACGATTTAGTCCTGTAAACAATAAATCCGTTAGCAACATTAATGTATGATCTTTATCATTATGTGAGGACAACGTCGTATAGGTTAGACCTCCACCCATCGATAACATAAGCCTTTGATATACTGAGTCTGTTAACTGATTAATGACTAAACTTTTGGTAGACTGTTGATCATATGTATGTACTGAAATAGGCAAACTTCCATTTTTATAAAAATCCTGTGTCATACCTTTTTCAAACACGTAATAACCCTCTAATGCTTTATTCTCTAACTTTTTTTCAGCTACTTTTTGGTCATATTTTTTTATGCTTATATCCTTCCCCAAATTCGCACCATCACCTAGTGATTTCAATATGATTTGCGTCTCTGGAGATTGATCTTTATCCACAACACCAATTCTAAATTTCTCATTATCTTGATTTAATTGTTGAATCACTATTAAAGTAGTAAACAACCCTATAACTATAATCAATAAATATAGTAGTAAAT
>NZ_PPRL01000041.1 GCF_002902235.1 Staphylococcus ureilyticus | reverse complement strand
TAATATTAGGTGTGTAATACATATTAGTTTATAATAAATAGTAAATAATAAGTAAAATCACAATATAAATTATTAGTTTTAAAATTTATTAAAGCAAATGATATCAATAATAGATTTTAGGGATGAGAATGAGGGGAAATCATGATTTATACAATAACGAGCACATTACCACCAGTACATGGAGGCAGAACTAAAGCATTGCTAAGCCGAATAAAATTAATAGATAGTGAATTGGGAATCAAAAGTAAAATTTTAACAACGAATTATAATGCCAATTATCCATCTGTTTATGAAAAGTTTATAAATGAAGGAAAGGTGACAGAGCATACAGAATTTGAAAATTTATATGATTGGCTGAGTGGTTTCAAACTATTAGAAACGCCAAAGACTAAATTTAAAAAGCAACCAAAGTATCAAACGATGGACCGTGAATTCGAAGGGTTGGAAAGTAAAAGTTTTAAAGATGGAAATGTTATGAGATATTACAAAAATAATAATTATGTATTGTACAGAAAATATTATGACAATAGCAATATAGTTCAACTTGAAGATTTTATGTCATCTATTAGTAAAAAACGGTTAGAACGTTGGGAATATAATGAATTTGGTCAATTGCATAGAAAGATTTATTACACGCATAAACCTTTTTCAAAATTATGTGAAGTTTATTTTGATACATACGGAGCTATATACTGTAAAAAATTTTTTAATACAGAGCGAGAAAGTTTAGATTATATCCAACTTTATAAAGATGATAGACCTTACTTATCCTTTAATAGTGAAAAAGCATTATTTAAATATTATTTCGACTATCGGTTCAGTGAGGATGATGTGGTATTTAATGATGCTAGACTTTTAGATGAACCATTATTAAATCAAAAACATGCGACTAAAAATATTTTAGTTTTTCATAATAGTCATTTGAATGGACAACAAATGAAAGGTTCATATAAATTTGCGCTCAATCATTCTGAAAAAGTAGAAAAATATTTAATATTAACTGAAAAGCAAAAAGAAGATATTTTTAGCCAAGTACCACTAGATGAAAGACAATTATCAGTAATACCACATTCGATTAAAACTTATAAATCACTTGCAAACGAAAATAAGTTAGATCGCTTTGTTTTTATAGGTAGATTAGGTTTTCAAAAACAAGTAGACCATTTAATTAAAGCGTATAAGCAATTTTTAGATTATGGCTATGATACGAAATTATCCATATTTGGTATGGATGAAGATGGACAGAAAAAAGTGTTGTTGGATTTAATTGAGCAGTTTGGCATTCAGGATCAAGTAGAAATCAACGCTTTTACGAATAATCCTTTGAGAGAATTTCAACAATCAAAAGCCTCACTTTTAACAAGTAAATTTGAAGGATTTGGTTTAACTGTCATGGAGAGTATCGAAGTTGGTTGTCCAGTAATTGCTTATGATGTGAGATATGGACCGTCAGAGATTATAAATCATGGTGTGAATGGTTATCTCGTTGAGCCAGATAATATTAAAGCGTTTGCTGACTGTATGGCTAAAATCATCGATGAGCCATTTAATAACGTACAGACTAGACCCGAACTTAGTCATGATAAAGCTGTAGAAAATTATAAAAAACTATTTCAAGACATCGGGTATACTAAATAATAAAATTTTTTCCGTCTCTCTTTATCATATATTAATCAGTATGTTTCTGCTGCATATTTTACAAAATAAAACATATACGAAAAAACAGTTGTCATTGCTTAATCAAAGCAGTGTCACTGTTTTGATTTTGTTATTATCCATTTGAAGGTTGGTCGTTGTGATTTAAAATATTAATAAATTGAATAAAATACTTGTCTCTTATATACAGCGTGTTATATTAATGTTAATTGCAATTGTTTTTTAAACTATTTTATTGTTCGTCAATATTTGTTTTGATTATACTTTTTAAAAAGGAGTAACAATGAATAAATTTAAATTATTGATTATCATGTTGTATTTAGTCTTAGTTGGATGTTCTGCTCAAGAAAATGAAGCTGAGCATAAAGACAGTAAAAATCATGAAAAACAGCAAAGTAGCAATAGTGAAAATAAGCATCACAAAGAAGTGAAGCATGGTGTAACGTATATTGATGATATTTTAATTGTGAACAAAGATATTTCGTTACCAGAACATTTTAACCCTGGAGAAAATAAAAAAGCACGTCATGCATTACAGAAACTTTTAAATGATGGTAATAAACAAGGATTTCAATTATCAAACGCTAGTGGTTTCAGAAGTTATCAAAGTCAAGAGCAGTTATTTGACCAATATGTTCAAAGAGATGGAGAAAAAGCAGCCAATAAATATAGTGCGAAACCAGGACATTCTGAACATCAAACTGGACTGACATACGACATTGTTTCTGAGAATACAGACAACAACTTTAAAACTTCTTTTGGTAAGACCGAGGAAGGTCAGTGGCTCAAAGACAATGCTTACAAGTACGGTTTTATCATCAGATATCCCAAGAATAAAACACATATTACGGGATACCAATATGAACCGTGGCATATCAGGTATGTTGGAAAAGATACAGCTAAAAAATTATATAAAAGTAATGAAACATTAGAAGAGTACTTAGATCTATATCCAAAAAAATAAGATCAAATTCGAAATGTGCTTGATTAGTTAATATAAATTTTTAGAGAGGAATGGTCATCATTGTTTAAGAAATTAAGTGTGGTGATGCTAAGTTGGTTGCTCACTTTAACTGTTATTGCACCAACAACGACAATAACTGCTAAAACAGAAAAATCACCGAGTTCTAAGCAAAGTACACAATATAAACCAGAAAGTGTTAGTGTGACAGCACAAACAGGTCAAATTTTATATCAAGATAAAGCTGAAAAAGTAACGGATCCGGCTTCGTTGACTAAAATGATGACGATGTATTTGACATTGGATGCAATCGAAAACGGAGATATAAAACCTACAGACAAAATAAAAATCACTTCTGATTATGAAAAAATGTCTGTATTACCTGATTTGGCTAGTGTTCCTTTAGAGAGAGGAAAGTCATACTCTATTAATCAATTTCTTAGACAAATTACTTTAGAGTCGAGCAATGCAGCGACACTAATTCTAGGGGAAAAGGTGAGTGGTTCAACATCAAAATTTACAGATGAAATGAACCACAAGGCAAAAAAACTCGGTATGAATCATACGCGTTTTGTGAATCCTACAGGTGCTGACAACCATCTTTTGCAACAATATGCACCCAAGCAATATCAAAAAGAACGTAAAACACAAACTACTGCAGATGATATGACCATTCTAATGCAACATTTATTAAAAGATCATCCTAAAATATTAAAATATAGTTCTAAAACGACAGATAAACAATTTGGAACAAATTTAAAAACAAAAAATCTTTCTTTAAAGGGACAACGATTTGAATTAAAAGGTGCAGATGGATTGAAAACTGGAACAAGCGATGAAGGTTATAGTTTAGCGTTAACAGGTAAACGCAATGGTTTACGTCTCAATGAAGCGATTCTCAACGTGAAGCCATATCCAAGTATGAAAGCTAAAAATGAACGCCATAAAATTGCCAATGCGCTTATTAATAAACAATTTAAAAAATATGAATACCGAAAAGTATTAAGTGAAGGCGAACATGAAATTAACGGAAAAACGTACCAAGTTAAGCAGGATTTATATGATGTAGTTCCTAAAAAAATGGATCATTTAAAGTTTAATGTGAATAAAGAAGGCAAGGTATATGTGGCATATAAGCGTCAATTTATGAAAGGTTCGCATGCCCCCCAAGTAGATGCTACAGTTAAAAAAGAAGACAATAAATTTACTGCATTTTTCAAAAATTTGTTTAGCAAAGATGCGCATAAAATGTCACAAATATAATCTGTATATTTCTAATTAAATCATTCAATTTATCTGCTGATACCACGATTGTGTGACGTGTGTCAGCAGATTTTTTGTTGTTAATTAAGTTCAATCTAATAAGTTGGTATTCATTGCAAACATATTTACTGGGTAATCATTGCTTATACATGTATTAAGGCTTATGGTAGAAGTGTATAGGAGGTTTTATGAATGCGTAAAAAATTCATTAATGCATCAATTTATAAGTATGATGAAGCTTCAGAAATTTTAGTGGAAAACGGTAAGTTTAAAACATTTGGAAAGAACCTTGGTGAAGCGGATGAAGTAATTGATTTAGGAGGCGCTTTGGTCTTGCCACCATATGTAGATGCGCATCTTCATCTAGATTATTATTTTACAGGACAAGACACTCAAATCAAAAACACATCTGGGACATTATTTGAAGCAATTGATTTATGGAATGATTATAAAAAAGGCACTACAAAAGAAGAGATGAAATCACGTATGCGTCAAGCAGTCAAAGACGTTGCAAGCTATGGTACACAATATATACGTGCTCAGACGGATTGTACTGACCCCAATTTAACGGGCATCAAAGCAGCACTTGAAGTAAGGGATGAATTGAAAGATAATATTACAATTCAGGTCGTGGCGTTTCCTCAAAATGGTATGTACGCTTTTGAAGCGCAAGGTAAAACGGGTCGTGATTTAACTGAAGAAGCCTTAAAATTAGGTGCAGATTGTGTCGGTGGTATTCCACATAACGAATGGAGCCCAGAAGAAGGAATGAAATCAATTAAAGAAATCGTTAGACTTGCGATCCAATATAATAAATTAATTGATGTACACTGTGATGAAACAGATGATGTACAAGCGCGTTTCTTAGAAATATTAAATGCTGAAGTGATGAAACAAGGTTATGGAAATGCTACGACAGCTTCACATACTTGCTCATTTGGTTCAGCAGATGATGCTTATGCATTTCGAATGATGGGTCTATTTCGTCAATCAGGTTTAAACTTTGTCTCTTGTCCAACCGAAAATTTATATTTACAAGGTAGGCAAGATAGTTATCCAAAAAGAAGAGGTTTAACACGTGTTAAAGAGTTTGTAGATAATGATATTAATGTTGCTTTTGGTCAAGACTCAATTGTCGATTTATGGTACCCAGCAGGGTCGGGTAATTTAATGAATATCTTAGATAATGGCTTGCATGCCTCACAATTAATGCGAGAAGAAGATTTCCCACGCAATTTCGACTTAATTACTTATAACGGTGCAAAATTAATGCATTTAGATGAGGATTATGGATTATCGGAAGGTAAGCCAGCGAACTTTATCGTGTTGGACGCACCAAATGTATTTGAAGCACAACGTCGACGTGTTGACTGTCTTGCTTCGATACGTAATGGTGAATATCTATTTAGAAAAGAAAAGCCGAAATATACAACTGCATTAGATATTGATCGCCAAACAAAATAATACGTGTAGTTGCATCGTATAAGATAAAATGCTGAGACGATAGAAAGTCCCAGCATTTTTTGTGTATTCATGGCGTGTATTGAAGTGTGTATTTTATGAAACTATAATGACGCTCCATTCGTTGCAATAATATTTTAGTAGTAAAAAAGTTTATATAAATATAAAAATTATAAAAAGCGAGCACTTGAACTGTGCTCGCTTATTGTTTATCTTTTTTTAAATTTAATAATCTCAATGAATTTAAAATAACTAGGATAGCAGCGCCAGTATCGCTGAGGACAGCTAACCATAAAGTTAATAACCCAGGAAATACTAATATGAAAGCAATCAGTTTAATAATCACTGAGAAGTAAATATTTTGCTTGATAATTGTTTTGGCTTTTTTACTAATAGAGATAGATTTTGGAAGTTGCTGTAAGTTATCTGACATCAAAACAATATTTGCTGTTTGCATTGCAGTATCAGATCCGACGCCTCCCATTGCAATTCCTACATCACTTTGGGCAAGTGCAGGTGCATCATTGATACCATCACCAATCATACCAACACGATAACCACGTTTTTGTAAATCTTCAATTGCTGATAATTTATCTTTAGGCATTAATTTTGCATAAGTTTCACGAATACCTGCAAGATTTGCAATTTTGTTGGCGGTCTCTTGATTATCGCCAGTTAACATAACTGTATTTTTAATGTTGTATTTCTGCAACTGATGAATAGTTGATTTTATATTTTCTCTTAATGGATCTTCAATCGTGATCAAACCATATAATGTTGTCGTTGAGGATATGATAATGATTGTGTAACCTTGTTTTTCATAATGACTAAACAGTGATGCATGTGATTTTATTTTGGGATTAATGGACTCAATCAAACTTTGATTTCCTGCATAAACGATTTGATTATCTATTTTACCTTTGATGCCTTTACCAGTTATATTTTCAAAATCACTAACGTGTTTGGGTGAAATATTTAATTTAGTGGTGTGGTCTACAATAGCTTTACTTATAGGATGTGTTGAATAAGCTTCCAAGCTAAGTGCAAGCTGTAATAGTGTTTGTTCATCACTTTCCATATGTTTAACAGCTGTTACCTTAGGTTTTCCTTCAGTGAGTGTACCTGTTTTATCAAATGCTAATGCATTTAAAGAACCTAATGCTTCTAAATAATTACCACCTTTAATAAGTACACCATTTTTTGCCGCATTGCCAATCGCTGTCACTATAGCAACAGGCGTTGAAATGACCAACGCACATGGACAAGCGATAACAAGTAATTCTAGTCCTTTATAGAACCATTCCCCCCAGGAACCTAATGTAAGCATAGGTGGTATGGCCATTACTAATAGTGCTAATACAAAAGCAACAGGTGTATAAATTTCTGAAAACTTGTCTATAAATGCTTGTGCAGGTGCTTTGTTTTCTTGTGCTGCTTCTACCATATTAATGATTTTTGAAAGTGTAGTATCTGCTACTAATGTAGTAACTTTGATTTTCAATGTACCATTTTCATTAATGGAACCAGCATAAACGTCATCATTCGTTGTTTTATCAACAGGTATAGATTCTCCGGTAATAGGTGATTGATTTAAGCTAGATGTTCCCTCAGTAATAGTGCCGTCTAATGGTATGCGTTCTCCAGGCTTTACAAGAATAATATCGCCAATGTGAATCTCATGTAAATCTTTAGATATAATACCCTCTTTAGTATATAAGTTGGCTGTTTTGGGCGTTAATTCCATAAGTGATTGAATGGAATTTCTTGTTTTATCTATCGAAATTGTTTGTAACAAAGTGCCAATTGTGAATAGGAAAATAACAATAGCACCTTCGAAAAACTCGCCGATCAGCATAGCGCCAATAACTGCAACTGTCATTAAGACGTTCATATCCAAACTTTTGGATTTTAATGAATAAAACGCACTTTTAAATGGTTTCATGCCGCTAACCAATATGGCAATTGTATATAAAATGTAAGAAAATCCAATTGGTAGAGATGTTATTGACATTAATAGCCCGAGTATTATGAATATGGCAGAAATGATTGGTTTAGTAAATAATCTTAATTTCTGCTCATCATCTTTTCTATTGTTTTGTAAAGTGGCAGTATAGCCAATCTTAGCGACTTCTTTTATAATATTTTTTTCATTTTGGCCATCGATATTGGCTTGAAGTTTACCTGTAGAAAAGTTAACTTGTGCATCTTTTACATAGGGAAGGTTCAAAACATGTTTTTCAACGGTTTTAGCACAGTTTCCACAGTCCATGCCTTTAATCGTAAAGATTGTGCTTTGTGTTGATTGTGGTTGAGTGTTTTGAATACCATAACCTAGTTTTTCCACAGTTTTTATAATTTGGTTTGTCGTATTTGCAGTACTCACTTCGGCTGTTAATTTACCAGTAGCGAAGTTAACTTTTGGATTGTAAACAGCATCTAAGGGTACGAGTGCTTTTTCTATCGTTGTGGCACAAGAACTACAATCGATACCATTAACTTGAAAAGTAACTTTCTGTAATGTGTCAGTAGCGTTTTTTATATCTTTTGAGACTTTTTCATTGTTCGCATTTTGACAAGTGTTAGTGCAACAAACATCAGATGATTTATTCATCAGCATCATCCATTCTTAAGTTATTATGGTATTTACAAGTGATAATATCATCTTTTGTTTCTTCTACAATATGATCTACCAAACTCAATAATTCTAAAATATATGGATTTTTAATTTGGTAATAAATATATTTACCGTCTTGTCTAGCAGTCACTAAGCCACATTCTTTTAGACAAGATAAGTGTTGAGAAATACTAGATTGGCTCATTTTTGAGCTTGAAACAATTTCGTTAACCGTCATTTCGGAGACCTTTAATAATTCTAAAATAGTTAATCTAACTTTATTAGAAAGCCCATGTAAAAAACGTGCCTGTAATGTAAAATCATTACTATTCATTTTGAACACCTCATATTAGTAAAACTTAATATATAACATATTAGCTTTTCTAATATGTTATGGAAGGGACTATAGTTAAAAATATGAAAATGATATAAATTTGTTGAATTTTAGAAGTGAATAAGTGAAAGTAGTAAATATTTTTTGACTTTAAGAGAAGTATGGGTTTGGATACAATAATGCCATTATTACATATAGAAGAGCGTTCAATAATCATCTGTTAACATGCAACGACAAAAAGAAACATGAAAAAAGAGTTGGATTGAATATATTTCTTACTTTTAAGCTGATGTTTTTGCTTGATATTGTGAAATATAGACATTCAACTCATTTTGCAGTAGTGGACATTACACTGATAGAAAAATGTTATTCTTGTCCACACTACAAGATTAAAGATATTATTGTTCGCTTATATTATATTGTTCTTTTGCCATTAAACGCAGCGGTCCATAAAATACAATTTTAAATAAACTTTCTACTAAAGTTTGTGGATCAATTTTCCGATTATCTTTCACCCAATATTTAATGAAAGAAATAGATGCACCTGCTACATAACTGTGAAAATAGTCTAGCGGAATGCCATCAACCGTATCTTTTGTAACTAAATGTTTTTTCATATTTTCATACATGACTTGATTTATTTTTGTTTCTAATTGGCTTCTTCTTTCTAACATAAATATAGTTTTATAGAATTCAAAGTTTGTATCGATATGGAGGATGATTTTTTTTAATTTTTCTTCAGTAAAAATACGAGCAAATGCTTCTGCATCCATGCCTACATAAAATTTATCTTTTGTGCTTAATGTATTAGACAAGTCTTCAATATAATCATTTTCCATTTTATTTAATAGCATATATTTATCTTCATAATGGAGATAAAAAGTACCGCGATTAATATCAGCTTTGTGTGTAATATCACTAATCGTTATTTTATCTAGGTCTTTTTCATTTAATAATTGTATAAATGCATGTTTAATAGCATTTTGTGTTTTTCTAACACGTCTGTCTTCAGCCATATATTGAATCTCCTTTTTATTTAATAGACATTTATCTTAAAAGTGTTCATTAAAGAACGTCTTGAACATAATTGCATATTGTATATTACTTACTAATTATTATAATAGACAATGTGATAAATATTCAACACTGTGTTCGTTAAATAGGAGGGAATTAAAAATGAATATTTTTAAAAATAAATTATTATGGCTTGCACCGATTGCAGCTATTCTAATATTTGTAATATTTTCAGTCGCTTTTTATCCAGCATTTAACCCTAAACCCAAAGATATTCCAATTGCAATTGTTAACAACGATAAAGGTGTTGATATGCAAGGTAAAAATATTAATATAGGTAAAAATTTAGAAGATAAATTGCTAGATAGTAATTCAAATAAAATAAAATGGATTCAAGTTGATAATGAAAAAGATTTAAAACAAGGGATGCAAGAACAAAAATATTTTGGAGCAGCTGTTATAGAAAAAGATTTTTCAAAAAATGCTTTAAGCAAAACACAAAAAGTTGTGATGGATTCTAAAAAAGAAGAAATGAAAGATAAAGTTCAATCTGGAGAAATACCAGCAGCACAAGCTAAAATGATGCAAGAAAAAATGTCACAATCTGGCGAGAATCAACAAATAAAAGCTCAAAAAGCAAGTTTTAAAACATTTATTAATGATGGTGCAGGCGCGCAAGTTTCACAAATGTCTTCTCAAGTTTTAAAAGGCATGGGTGATAACATGAACCAACAAATTACTAAACAAAGCTTAGATATTTTAGAGAAACAAAACATTGATTTAAAAGCATCAGATATTCAAAGTTTAACGCACCCAGTTAAAGTGGATAGTGAAAAAGTAAATAAAATCGGTAGTCATCAAGCAGGTGGCAATGGTCCATTCTTAATGTTTATGCCTGTTTGGATGGGTTCTATTATTATTTCTGTATTACTATTCTTTGCATTTAGAACAAGTAATAACATAGCGATACAACATCGTATTATTGCATCATTAGGACAAATTGCCATGACAATTGTTACAGCATTTGTAGGAGCTTTCACGTATGTGTATTTTATGAAGCTAGTATTAGACTTTAATTTCAATGCGCCTAATACAACTGCTACATTTATCGCATTAGCAATCATGGGGTTTGTCGGACTTATTCTAGGTACGATGACTTGGTTAGGCTTGAAGTCTGTTCCAATCTTTTTCTTATTAATGTTTTTCAGCATGCAATTAGTAACATTGCCAAAACAAATGTTGCCTGATTTTTATCAAAAATATATTGTCGATTGGAATCCATTTGCACATTATGCAAACTCATTAAGAGAAATTTTATATTTACATGGCAGCATTCAATTAGATACAACGATGTGGATGTTTATCGGATTCATGATTTTTGGTGCTATTTCTGCACTGATTGCAGCTATAATTAGAAAACACAGTACAAAACGTACAGAAGTTCCGTCTTAAATTTTTAAAACAGAAGTTTATAAAATATAATACACCATCGCTCTAAAACGATTTTTAATGAATCGTTTTAGAGCTTTTTTAATAGGTAATGGTTGAATTTATGAAACGTGGAATAAAAATATGTGATCAGTTATTTCATCGATATGTGGCTGTGCTTTTCTGTTGAAATGAATGTGTTAAAGTGATCACTTTTGTGGTTGAGCTAAGGTTTATCTGTTAGAAAATTGGTTACGATATTCAGAAGCGCTAACTTTAAAATGTTTTGTAAAAGTTTTAGAAAATAGAAGCGGGTCTTTATAACCAACTTGAAGTGCTATTTCATTTATTAAAGTATTACTATGGATTAATAATTGAGAAGCATGATACATTCGGATATAAGTTAAATATGCTTTTGGAGAACAATTTAAGTTTTTCTTGAATAGTCTAAATAGATGACTTCGTGTCATATTGACGTGATTTGCTACATCTACAATCATAATGTCTTTTTGATAGTTTGAGTTGATGTAAGCAACAGCTCTTTGAATATCTACATTAATGATATCAACATTAACAGAAAATGCTTTAGGAAATTGTTCTTGTAATTGATAAACTAAACTATATAAGTGCTGCATAATTAAAATATCTTTGGAATTATTTGTTTCAATGGATTTAGAAAAGTCGCATATTTGTTGAATAATATGTCTTATGCTAGATGTTTCTTTATTTGTAATAACATGTTGATCTACAATGTAGCAACGTTGTAAGTAATCTAAAATCTGTTTTCCGCTTATGCCAATCCAGTAATACGTCCATGGGTTAGAAAAAGAAGGTTTATATTCTACATCCATACCTTTCTCTAATAAAAACATGTCACCTTCTTTTAAAGTATGTGCTTTACCATTATATATAAATACGCCCTCTCCATTCGTCACAATATGCAAAACAGCGTCCCTTATTACTGTATATTTATAGCCAACATTTGGTACACCAATTTCAATACCACATTCTATTAAATTAGCATCAATATGCTTTTTTTGAAATCTTTTCCATAATATTTGCATCCAACATACCTCTTAAAATAAATAATCTTTAATTTATATAAACACAATTTAATTATGAAATGCAACATTTTGCCATATATCGTCATCATTATGCTATTCATAGTTGGCATACGCTGTTGATAAAATAGTAGTAACAATTATGAAAGCGTTTTAAATTGTATAAATTCAGAGGTGAAGAAAATGGACAGACATTTGACCGGTATACAAAAATTTTCATTTGGATTTGGTGCTATTGGAAAGGATGCCATATTTAATATTGTTGGCGTATTTTTGATGTTTTACATTACTGATATTGTTGGTTTGAGTCCAGCGTTTGTCGGTGTAATGTTATTTGTTGCACGAATTTGGGATGCGATTAATGATCCTATCATGGGTGTCATCGTTGATAATACAAGAAATAACTTTGGTAAATTTAAAACTTGGTTAGTGATTGGGACAATCATAAATGCAATTGTAACGATTTTATTATTCACAAATTTAGATTTACCACAAACGGCAATGTATATCTATGTATCGATTATCTATATTGCTTGGGGTATGACTTATACGATGATGGATATTCCGTATTGGTCTTGGCTTCCAAATTTAACACATAATCCAAGAGAACGTGAAGAAGTATCAGTAATACCGAGATTTTTTGCAAGTTTAGCTGCCTTTACAGTAGGTACATTTGGTTTATTTTTTATACATAAACTAGGGGATATTTTTGGTAAAGGTAGTGATTCAGTAGGTATTTTTGTTTTTGCGGTTATTTGCAGTATGGTTTTTATTTTTACAATAGGTGTCACTGTATGGAAAGTACCTGAAGATAAAGAAATGGAACAACAAACAGGCATTAAAGTACAATTTAAAGATATTGGTAGAATTTTATTTAAAAATAAAGAGCTCTTAGCAATTATGGGAGTATTACTTACCTTTAACCTTTGCTTACAAACGCTGAATGGCTCAATCATTTATTACTTTAAATATGTAGTTAATGCAGAACATTTATTTGCTATTTTTAATGCAATGATTCTTTGCGAGATGATTGGTTTACTTACTTTGCCACGTTTTATCAAGTGGGTAGGTAGAACAAAGGCTTTTAATACAGCAATATCACTTATAATCATAGGCTTACTATTTATTTTGATTTCAGGTTTTATCGTACCACAAAGTGTTATTACCGTTATTGTGGGAGCAGGGTTATTACGCATTGGTTCTGGATTTATGATTGGTATTACAACAGTATCTTTGGCAGATGTTATTGATTACGGAGAAGTGAAATTTGGTCAACGTAACGAAAGCGTCATTACTTCTACAAACACATTTTTAACGAAAACTTCACAAGCAGTAGCTGCATTAATTGTAGGTGTAGGTTTATCAATATTTGGCTACACACCCAATGAAGAACAAACAGCACTAACCATCAATGGATTACGCATACTTATTATTGTGTTGCCAATTATTTTCGTCATCTTAGCTGCATTTTTATATCATAAAGCCTTCCATTTAAAAGGTGATTTTTTAACAGATATTGAAAAAACTCTACAATACAAACGTCAAAAAGAGCATAGAGAACGTATGAGTAAATAAGGGGGAACTTTTTATGTTAGAGCAACAATTTCACGAAAATATAGATATTCAACATGTAAACACTTTGCCACGACGTGCATTTTATATTCCTTATCAACTAAAGGAGTCTGCTTACCGCCTAGAAACGCGATATCAGACTAATAATGTCACATTATTAAATGGAAACTGGTATTTTAAATATTTTAATTCAATAGAAGATTACTCAAGTAGTCTTGAAATAGATAAGTCACAGATTATTCCAGTACCATCAGTTTGGAATATACATGGATATGACCAAATACAATATTTAAACACACAATATCCAATTCCATTTGATCCACCGTATGTACCCAAATCTAATCCCTGTGGATGTTATATCCGTTCATTTGAAGTGACTGAATACGACGAAAAAAGTGATTATCATTTGAATTTTGAAGGTGTCGATAGTGCCTTTTATCTATGGATTAATGATCAATTTGTTGGTTATAGTCAGATATCACATTCAATTTCTGAATTTGATATCACCAGCTATGTACATTCAGGAACGAATACGATTCAAGTACTTGTTTTAAAATATTCGGATGGTACTTATTTTGAAGATCAAGACATGTTTCGCCATTCAGGTATTTTCAGAGATGTTTATATTTTAAAACGTGCGAAATCACGAATTAATGATTTTAGAATTGAAACGCGTGTTAATGAATTGCAAAACCAAGGGATAGTCGACGTAAAATTAGAAGATAAACAGGGATTGGATAGTGTACAGACACGATTATATGGTCCTGATGGTGCGTTGTTGCAGGAAGCGGAAATTTCAAACCTCCATCGTTTTATAATTGAAACACCACAATTGTGGTCAACAGAAAAACCAACACTTTATACTATTACGCTTACTACGAAATCAGAGGTAATTACTCAAAAAATAGGAATTAGAGAAATACAAATACAAGATAATCAGTTTTATATCAATGGTCAATCAATTAAATTTCGTGGAACCAATTATCATGATAGCGATCCTCAAACAGGATATGTAATGAGTGAAGCACAATTTATGAAAGATTTAACACTAATGAAGCAAGGTAACTTTAACGCTATTCGTACAGCACATTATCCTAAGTCGCCTTTGTTTTATGAACTTGCTGATCAATATGGATTTTATGTAATGAGTGAAGCAGATTTAGAAACGCATGGTGTAGTGAGGCTTTATGGCGAAGAAAATACAGATTATTTTAATCTTATTACAGATAATCCGCAATATGAAAAACCAATTGTAGAACGTATTGAAGCGTCCATCATTCCATTTAAAAATTACAGCTCTATTGTTTCCTGGTCTATGGGAAACGAGTCAGGATTTGGTGTGAATATGGTAACAGCTATGTCACGAGTAAAAACATTAGATGACACACGTCCTATTCATTATGAGGGAACATTCCATAGAGATAAATCAAAATCATATGATTTATCCAATGTGGAAATGATTAGTAGAATGTATGCATCACCAGAAGAAGTTGAACAAAAGTATCTTACAGACCCTGATTTAGATAAACCATTTATACTTTGTGAATATGCACATGCTATGGGAAATTCACCAGGTGATTTACATGCATATCAAATGCTAGTGGAACAATATGATAGTTTTATTGGTGGTTTTGTATGGGAATGGTGTGATCATGGTATTCAAGTTGGTCAACAAAATGGTAAGCCTATTTTTAGATATGGCGGGGACTTTGGAGAAGAACTTCATGATGGGAATTTCTGTGTGGATGGCATCGTTTTCCCTGATCGTACACCACATGAAGGTTACTATGAATTTAAACATGAACACAGACCTGTTAGAGTAGTAGAAGAAGCGAACGGTATATTAAAATTACGTAATCAACTAGATTTCAGTCATGTAGAAAATTATTTAACTATCGAAGCGACAGCAACATTTTTAAACGGTGATAAAACATCGTTTGATATTATGGTTGATAATTTTGAACCACATAGTACACAAGATATAGATTTAAGTAATTATATTAAAATAGCTGAATTAAGCGATATACTATTACGCTATAAATTGAAAAATGAAGAGCCTTTACGTCACATTAATTTTGAATTAGGACAAGATCAAATCGTCTATCAACGTCAATCTACTAACCAACACGAATTAGACGTACAGGAAGGGCCAGTCTGTTATAAAGAAAATAGTCATTCTCTAATAGTGTTAGCAAACGGTTATGCTTATACCTTTAATAAAGAAAATGGTAGTTTGATTTCTGTTGTTTACGAAGGCCATACCATAGTCAATCATCCTACAAAAAATAAGATTTGGCGTGCACCTATAGATAACGATATTAATGTTAGAAAAGATTGGGAATATATGGGTTATGCGGAAGCTTATACACGTGTACAAAATTATAAAGTTGAAGAAAATAACAATGCAGTCAGTATTAATTTCGAAATAGTGATTGTTCATGATGTGGTTCCTCCTATTTTACAAGGAGAAATGGCGTGGACTGTTCAAAGCGATGGTTCAATAAATATAACATATGATTTGGAGAAAGATATTGCAGGGCCGTTTCTGCCTAGATTTGGCTTAGAGATAACATTGCCACATACATTTGAAGCGGTGAAATACTATGGCAATGGCCCATTCAGTAGTTATTCTGATAAAGGTGTAGCAACGTATTTAGACTATTTCGATACAACAGTCACACAAAATGGTGGTAATCATATTAAGCCACAAGAGTCAGGTAGCCATAATGGGACCACATATGCGAAGGTTTCTAATGATGAACATCAAATTACAGTAACCAGTGATCAACCATTCAGTTTTAATACGACACATTACTCATTGGAACAACTTACACACACGATGCATGAAGACCAATTAGTAGAAGAAGAGACTTATATATATATTGATTATGGTCAAAGTGGTATAGGATCCAATAGTTGTGGACCAGAATTAAGTGAAATATACCAATTAAACGACAAGCATATCCAATTTCAATTTAAGTTAAATTTTGAATAATTAAATTTTTAAAAATGCCCACAAAAAGTAGTGATTAAAAACTAACTTTGTGTGGGCTCTTTTCGTTGGAATTTGGTCTTTTTATCAGGAAACTAACATTTATTATTAGAGTGAGTTTCACAGGTTCGGGAGTTTGGGTATGAAATAAAAGAGTATTAACCTATTTTGAAGGAGTGTTCCGTTTGAAAAATACATTGGAATTCGGGAAGTTATTAAAATCATTAGACGGACAAAAATATGGTGCATATAAACGACTTAAAGGTGAATATGCTTTTGATAAATTTCACTTAATTATAGATCATATACAAGCAGATCCTTACGCACCACCATCTAAAGTGCGTGCTAAAATGCAGCGTCATATTGCCAATATACCAGATGAATTATTAGATTCAGAAGATAAAAAGATTGCTGTATCTGATTTTTTAGCAAGGTCATTTAGTAAGCGTATTAGTGATGTACTTAAAGCTGATAAAACCTCTAAAAAGAGACCTGATATTTTTATAGATCGCTGTGGCCAAGAAATATTACAACGTACTTCTGTAGTGATTAATCAAAGTGAAATTGAGGTTCGCTTTGAGGTAGGTTTACCAGCAGCAGGAAGAAAAATTTTAGGAAAAGTTGCTCATCATATTTTTATAGATTTATTACCTGAAATAGTAGAAAAATCATTAATGTATAAACATATCAATAGAACTGCATTAAATGATCAAGTGACTATGATGATAGATCAGGTGTTTATACGCGAGGCACTGTCACGACAAAATTTAGTTGCATTTGTTGCGAATGGTTCTATATTGCCTAGAAAAAGTGGTGTGTCTGATATGCCTTTAGCTGGTGCTGTAACATTCCAAAGTCCACAGGAATTTGAAATTCAATTGAATTTACCTAGTGGAAAGACAGTTAGTGGTATGGGTATTCCGAAGGGGATTACGCTCATTGTTGGTGGTGGATTCCACGGTAAATCAACACTACTAGAAGCTTTAGAGCGTGGTGTATATCACCATATTCCAGGTGATGGACGTGAACTTATTATTACCTGTGAAGATGCGATGAAAATCCGTGCGGAAGATGGAAGAAGTATCGAAAAAGTAAATATTGAACCATTTATAAATAATTTACCAGGTAAAAAAGATACTACTCAATTTTCTACTGAAAATGCGAGCGGTAGTACATCACAAGCAGCAAATGTTATGGAAGCATTAGAATCTCAAACGTCGTTATTATTAATAGATGAAGATACATCTGCAACAAATTTTATGATTAGAGACGGGAGAATGCAAAAATTAATCGCACCCGAAAAAGAACCAATCACACCTTTTGCTATGAAAGTAAAGTCTTTATACCAAGATTATCATGTTTCAACAATTCTCATCGTAGGAGGTTCTGGCGATTACTTTGAAGTGGCTGATCAAGTATTAATGATGGATGAATATGTATTAAAAGACGTCACTCATAAAGCGAAAGCAATTGCTAGTGAAGATAGTCACTTGAAAGATGAAGCATCACAATGCCACTTTGGAAAAATTTCGCAAAGAATACCATTGAAATCTAGTTTTTCACATAAAGGCAAAGATCAACATTTTAAAGTAAAAGGCATGCAGACCATTTTATACGGTAAAGAACGAATAAATATTTCGGGATTAGAACAACTTGTTGATGCTAGCCAAACGAACTGTATAGCTACGATGATAGATTATTATCAAAGTCATTTGTTAAATGAACAAGATACGATATCACAAGCAGCTGATAAAATTTTTAATTTGATTAGTGATAAAGGGTTAGATATTATTTCACCGCATCAAGGACACCCTGGTAATCTTGCATTGCCGAGAAAACAAGAATTCTGTGGCGCACTCAATCGCTATAGAGGTTTGAATATTAAAACATATTAAAACATACAAAAAAACGGGAGTGGAACTTACTATTACTTTGTTCCACTCCTATTTTCTATTTAAATAAAGTTTTAGACATCCGGTTAGTCTGAGCTAACACAAGCGTGAGCCTAACCACTAAGCAGAAGTTAAGGCAAAAGTATAGCTATGATAAATATAAGCTAGTCTATGAATTTTAATGTAGCGTTGTTGAACTAGAAAAATTATTAGTAAAGATGAAGATTTAATCTTCAGATTCTGTGTATTCTATAATATCTGCAGGCTGACAATCAAGTGCTTTACATATGGCATCTAATGTTGAAAAACGTATCGCCTTTGCTTTGCCTGTTTTCAAATTTGATAAATTTGCTACAGTAATATCAATTTCATTAGCTAATTCACTGAGTTTCATTTTTCTGTCTGCTAATATTCGATCTAATCTAACTACAATCATTTATATAATCTCCTAAACGGTATAATCAAACTCATCTTGTAAGAATGCACCATATTTAAAAACATTTCCTATAATCCAAATAACGATACCCGCTAAAATAAGTGTGAAATTAAAATTAAAAAAGAAATCTGCAAAGGTTTCGATATCTTTGTCCATTAGTGCATACAATTTAGCATTTTGTCCTAAAAAATTATAAATCATAAAATTATTTGCCAATTCAAAAAATGCTTCAAATACACCCAATCCAATAAAGCAGTAAGAAATTAAAATTATGATGCTTGCGTTTTTATTTGTAAAAATTTGCCCTTTGCTAACATTTTTAAGCCATTTTCTGACATAGGTAATAACCAGAATATAAATTGCAATTAATACAATTATTAATAATAGTATTAATATAACAGATGGTTTAGGAAAAGTAATACTATTTAGGTCATGCTTGGTAATATCATGTGATTTTAG
>NZ_PPRL01000040.1 GCF_002902235.1 Staphylococcus ureilyticus | reverse complement strand
AGATGTGTATAAGAGACAGATTTGTGACCGTATTAATGATGTCAGCTTGTAACAGTGGTTCTAACAATGAGAAAGAAACAAATGAAGGTAAAGAAAGTTCAAACAAATCAAAAAAGCATACATATAGTGATGTTGATTATCCAAAAGATGGTGTGAAAGGTATCTATGTAACACCGGATTCAGCAAAAGGGGAAAATTTTGAAGAACTTATACAATTTATAAATGAAACTGAATTAAATGCCATGGTAATTGACGTTAAAGATGATGAAGGAAATATAACGATGGACTTTAAAAGTGACAATAAATTGATTAGCAGCAATACAGTGAATCGTGTTGACGTAAAAAAAGTCATAAAAGCAATGGAAAAAAACAATATTTATCCAATTGCACGTATTGTTACATTTAAAGATTCTAGATTGTCTGAAGAAAAGCCTGATTGGTCATTTAAAACGTCTGATGGTAATGTTTGGGAAAGTGAAGGCGGGGATAGTTTTTTAAATCCTTTTAATGATAAAGTATGGAAATATAATATTGCAGTTGCAAAAGAAGCGGCTAAAGCAGGATTTAAAGAAGTTCAATTTGACTATGTTCGATTTCCTGAAGGATTTGAAAACAAAGATAAATCACTACAATATTCAAATGGAAAGTATAAAAATAGTGATTTAAACCATGTTGAGCAACGTGTAGATACGATTACTAATTTTTTGAAAACTGCACGTAAAGATTTAAAATCATATGATGTTCAAACATCTGCGGATGTTTTTGGTTACGCAGCTACAGTTAAAGAAACACCAGGTATTGGGCAAAGCTTCCCTAAAATCGCCAAAAATGTAGATGTCATTTCATCGATGATTTATCCTTCTCATTGGAGCCCAGGAGATTTTGGATTAGAAGCGCCAGATACAGAACCATATAAAACAGTGGATCGTTATCTTGATAAAGAAAAAGAAGCACTGCAAGGTATCGACCCTAAAAAGGTTAAATCTCGTCCATGGCTTCAAGATTTTACAGCCTCTTATTTAGGAGAAGGGCAGTATAAATCCTATGACAAAGCGGAAGTAACTGCACAAGTACAAGCGTTAAAAGATCATAATATTCATGAATTTTTATTATGGGATGCTTCTGCTGACTATACGAAAGGCGCCGATTACAATCCATCAAAATACACCAATCCGGATGCTCAAAAGCCAGAAAACGCTAAAAGTAATTAAACATATTAACTACTAAGATGAAGTAAGCCTATAACTGAAATTTATAAATTTCAGTTATAGGCTTATTCTATTAGGACTTATGTGGCATAAGGTTTAAGAAATTCAGTCAAATTGTATATGTTTTTGAATCTCTTGATTAATATGATTGTATACATGTAAGAATGGTTTATTTGCTTGAAGTGCAGCGTTTCTCACATCTTCAAATTCTGGTTTTGCCTTAATTATTTTTCCATTTAACATGGCTGTTTTTACTAAAATCGCTCCATAATTTGTATGAATTGTTTCGAATTGTCTATGGAGTACTTTACGATTAACCGTGTAACTTCTAATTCCTAATGTAGATGTATTTTTTAAAACATAGTCTTCGAAAAATTGTGCATTTTCTAATTTACAAATGACTGTGATTTGAGTGGCTGGTCTGCTTTTTTTCATGGTGATAGGTGTGAAGTATGCATCTAATGCACCATCTTCTAAAACTTGTTCAAGAAAGTAACTTAACATCTCAGCAGACATGTCATCTATCTGACTTTCTATTACTTGGACTTGTGTTGGTGTATTGTCTTTAGTTTTAAATTGAATTGCTCTTAAAATGTTTGGAAAATCAAAGTCTTTGGTGCCACTTCCATAACCAATTTCTTCTATTGTGACAGAAGGTAAAGGACCAATTTTAGATGCTAATGCTTTAATAAAAGCTGCTCCGGTTGGCGTCGTTAATTCGCTATTAATATCAAAAGAAGCAAGCGGTATACCTTTTAAAATTTCTGCCGTTGCTGGTGCAGGCACAGGATATAATCCATGAGCGATATTTATTTTACCTCCACCTGTTGGAATTGGGGAAGCGTGTAACTCATCAATTTTCAAATTTTCTAAAGCAAGGCAACCGCCGATAATATCGATAATGGAATCCATAGCGCCTACTTCATGAAAATGTACTTCTTCAACGGACATCCCATGAATTTTAGCTTCTGCGTGAGCAATCGTATCAAAGACTTTTTGGCTTCGTACTTTAACTCTTGCGGGTAAATCACTATCCTGTATCATTTTTGTAATATCAGAAGCTGTTCTATGGTGTGTTGTTTCACTAAAATCAATATCTAGTTGTTTGGCTTGAATACCTTGCTTGGTTTGATTAGAAAAGTGCAATTTAAAATCATTAAGTGGCAACTTTTGTAAATGAGATTCAATGTAAGCTATATTTGCACCTAAGTCTACTAGAGAAGATAGTAGCATGTCACCTGCAATACCCGCATGGCAATCTAAATATATTGTATTCGTCATATCATTCACTCCATCCCTTAATGTTGTTCCAACATATTGACAATCATAGCAGCGTTATAACCACCGCCAAAGCCATTATCAATATTAAGTACACTAGAACCAGGTGCACATGAATTGATCATTGATAATAATGTAGTGATACCATCTAGATTTGCACCATAACCAATACTTGTCGGTACGGCATAGACAGGATGGTCAACCAAGCCAGCAACTACACTTGCTAACGCGCCTTCCATGCCAGCTATTACTACAGATACATTGCAATTGCGAATATCATCAATATGAGCGAAAAGACGGTGGATACCAGAAACTCCAACATCGTAAAATCTTTTTACTGAGATTCCCATTACTTCTGCTGTTATAGCAGCTTCTTCCGCTACAGGAAGGTCAGACGTACCTGCACAAATAATAGCAGCTTGATGTTGTGTCTTGGTAATATGCTCTAAAGATGTACAAACGATTTGTGCTGTTGCATGATGTACCAATTGAGGATATGTTTCACAAATAAAATGGGCTTTTTCATTATTAACACGAGTAATTAAAATTGTTTCTTCGTGTAATATTAATGAGTGAATGATTTTCACTAGTTGTTGCTCAGTTTTACCTTCGCCAAATATTACTTCTGGGAATCCTTGTCGCTTTCTACGATGTAGGTCGATTTTTGCAAAACCTAATTCATCATATTGACTTAATTCTGATTTAGCCTCAGATATTGATAATTGATCTGATTTTACTGCTTGCAATAATGATTCGATGGAATCATATTTATCTGTCATAGTTAAACCACCTTTATACTATAGCGTTAAAATTAAGATTGTATGACCTCATTCATACTACCAGTGCGATAGCCTTCTAAATCAATTGTGACATAGTCAAAGCCAAGCTCTTTAAGTCGTAGTGAAATTTGGTCTTTATGTTGAATCATCGTAACAATATCTGTTTCATCAACTTCGATACGTGCTATGTTGTCGTGATAACGTACTCTCACGTTATTAATATCTAAATCTAAAATGAATTTTTCAGCTTCATTAACTTTATTAACTTTGTTGAAACTAAGTGGTTCGCCATAAGGGATACGAGAAGCTAAGCTACAAAGTGCAGGCTTATCCCAAACAGTTAAGCCATTTGATTTGCTTAGTTCTCGTACTTCATCTTTATAAAGTTCAACTTCTTGTAAAACGCTTCTCACCCCGTATTCAGATCTCGCTTTAAGACCTGGTCTGAAATCTGAAATATCGTCCATAATCATGCCGTCTAACACATAATTGAATCCAAATGTTTTTCTTAACGCTTCTAGTTTTGCGTATAATAAACATTTGCTGTAATACCAACTGTCGGGTGTGTTTTTTATGATGTGTGGGTCTTTTAATTCTGCTATTTCCGTCTCTACGATATCTGCATTTAACGTGCTTCCAAGTTCTATAGCCTGATTAAATTCTTCGTTTCTAAATAATTCTGATTTAACTATCACTGCTTTTACATTATTGGTACCTAATACATCAATTGCTTTTTTCAGAACTAAGCTACTATCGACACCGCCTGAAAAAGCAATAACTACTGTCTCCATTTCTTTTAAAAGCATTTCAAGTTTAAATTCTTTATTCTGTAATTTAGTCATCATTTAAATTTCCTCCTTAAATATTTTTGGACGTATTGAAAATTATGATTCTACATACGGTATGGTAAGTGGGCCGAGTGGCATAACGCCAATAGTCATATCTTTCCCATATTGTCGTTCTAAAGTTTTTAATGTTGCTTCAATATTTGAAACAGGATGTAACATAGCATCTTTTGCTTGTTGATCAGTTAATTTGGAATATAAATACACATTGGCAAAAGTTTGAATCACAGCTTGTTTTTGAACTTGCCACTGATCTAGCATGGCGAAGTTTGGATCATTAATCATTTTGACAAGTGCTTCTGGGGTGTCTGCCATTTTCAGTATTTCTGCATAATTACCATGATTTGGAAAACCATCGCTGCATTCAGATAACATGATAATACTGCCGCCTTCTTTAACCACTTTATGAGCAGCACTCATTCCTTTAACTGTTTGATATAAATTTTGGTCAAGTGGATAACCAGAATTAGATGCGATAACGACGTCAAAGCGATGGTCACATTTGAACATAGCGTGTTTTTTAGCATAAGCACATCCCAAATCATGTGCTTTATACAGTTCTCCAGCAAAGACTTCTGTAATTTCTTTTTCTTTGTTCAATGTTACATTGAGCATAAAGTCAGGTTTGCACATGGCATTAATTTCTCGAGTCATATCTTGTACTGGATTGTCTGTCATATTCCCCCAAGTAGAACGAATATCACCAATCATTTTGGCATTGTGAAATGTCATAATCGTTTCTATACCTGCAATACCAGGCATGATTCCCTTTGGTCCTCCTGAAAATCCAGCAAAGAAATGTGGTTCTATAAAGCCAGTTACAATTTTGAAATCAGAATCCACATAATCCTTGTTTAAATAAACATCACAGCCGTATTTACTATGGCCAACCTTTTTTAAAGTCTGCTTATCATTACAATGATTATGTACAATTCTAATATTGTTTACGATATCTTCACCTAACATTTGTATCAATTCATCTTTAGTTTGATCTCGATGTGTACCAGTACCATTAATGATAACAATATTTTCTAAAGGTACATGTGCAAGGCATTCTATAATAAGTGGTACAAGTATATGATTAGGTGTAGGGCGCGTGATATCACTAATAACGATTGAAACAGTCTGATTGGATTTTACTAAATCTTCCAGCGGATCCGAATTTATAGGATTCTTTAATGCATCACGTATGGCTTGTTTATCATTTTCGAGTGCAGGTATAGGTGTTGGCTCTATTAAGACGCTGTTTTCAGGTAATTCTATATTAAGGTTTGACTTTCCATATAATATTTCTGTATTCAAGGTCGATCTTCCTCCTTATATGAAGCGCTTTCATAAAAATGTGTTTTTATTTCCGCACTAGAATGTGTTTGGGTCGATTGAGTAACATATTCCTTTGATCCATATATTCCTTTACTTTTTTGATACCTATCAATCAATATGACTGCTATTGGACATAATATTGCTGTAGTAATAGCCGAAATTGAAATTTGTGCTGTGGCGATAGGTGCTACTTTCTCAATCATAGCATACTCACTTTGACTCAGATTACCATTTGCGAGCGCCGTAGAAGCAGCAGCAACTACTGCAGCAGGTGTAGATACTGCGTTACCTGCTGTAGATGATTCAGAAATTGGTGCAATTACACTCTTTTCTTTAAATATTTTAAAGGCAATGATACCAGTAAATGCGGTACAAATAAAGGTTAAAACTGCTAACGTTAAGCCTCCTGATAATACGGAAAAATTAAAGAATTCAGCTAAATTCATACCAGCACCTAAAGAAAAGGCGAAAAAGGGGATAAGTATGGTTTCACCTGGACGTAAAAACTATGATATTTTAGGGTCAAGATTGCCTAATATCATGCCTATACTTAAAGGTAAAAGCACAGAAATAAATGAAATGATTGGAAAGCTTGTACCAATAAATCCCAATGAAATCAAAGTTAACAATGGTCCGTCATTAATAGCAAGTATGGACAGGCCACCAACATCTGAACGATTCCCATAAGTACTTGTTAAAGCAGCATACATGCCACTATTACTATTTGTCATTGCTGCGATTACAGCTATTGTAGACAAACCGAATAGTCCACTCCAAGGATCAAATAATGAGCCTAATAGGAGTCCTACTGCTAACCCAGAAAAATATTTCGTTGTTGTTAATAGCATACCTTTTTTTAAGGCCTTACCGCCAATTTTTAAATTCATTTGACTTCCTACACAAAATATAAAAAGTGCAATTAAGACAAGAGCACTATCTTTGAATAGTTCTTGTGAAAAACCCCCAATTTGAAGCATTTCGTAATATCCTTGTTCAGTTTTAGGTGCGCCCAGCGACTTAAGTAGGTTCATTATAGGAGTTAAATGTAATTGGTCAACGGTGTTTATTGTAGCGCCTAAAAGCAACGGGACTACCATCAATCCTCCAGGAATTTTTTCTATTGTATCTTTAATTCTCATAACTAACATCCCCTTAATATGTTATTGGTTATGGAAAAATGTTTTTACAATATTCTTGGTTGTTTGTTTTATCAATTTTTCCGACTTTGAAAATGTTTCTTCTAATGACATAGGTCCATTACTTAAACTAAATGCGCTGAGTATACCACTGTCTTTTAAGTCTTTTTCATCTACTTCTACTGATCCTCCTATAAAAATAACTGGTACATTATACTTTTTAGCACATTTTGCAATGCCAATTGGTGCTTTACCATAAAAAGATTGCTGATCGATTTTTCCTTCTCCAGTAAGGATTAAGTCTGCTTGCTTTAAGTATTTCTCAAATTGTATATATTCCATAACTACCTGGATACCTTCTTTAAAGTAACTTGGGAAAAATGCTTTGAAAGCACCTCCTAAACCACCTGCTGCTCCAGCACCAGGTAAATCGTGTAGCCTTATGCCTGTAGTGTGTTCAACTAGATTAGCCCAATGAGTGAGGTTATCATCGAGTTGATGCATATTTTGTGCAGATGCACCTTTTTGTTTCCCAAAAATAAATGATGCGCCATTAGGTCCTACTAATGGATTTTGAACATCAGTCGCTATAATAAAATTACAATAAGCGATTCGAGGATCAAAATTCGATAAGTCAATTTGAGCTAAATTTTGTAGTTCTCCACCTCCAAAATGTATTGAATGATTTTGGTTATTCTTTAAATCTGCTCCTAAAGCTTGCAACATACCTGCGCCAGCGTCATTTGTAGCTGAACCACCAATCGCCAGGATGAAATTTTGATATCCGTGATTCAAAGCATGTAAAATTAATTCACCTGTACCATACGTTGTCGTATATAAAGGGTTTAATTCGTCTTGATCTAAATGCTTTAATCCTGAAGCTTCTGCCATTTCAATGACACAAGTATGATTATCTAAAATACCGTATTGAGCTGTTACTTTGTCACCAAGCGGTCCGGTTACACTGACTGTAGTAAACGAACCATTTGTTGCATTTATTAATGCTTCCATTGTTCCTTCACCACCATCACCGATAGGTAAATCATGAATGGTAGATTCAGGAAAAACTTCTAATATAGAATCTTTCATATACTTGGTTACTTCGCTTGCCTTCATACTTCCTTTAAATGAATCAGGTGCTAATATGATTTCCATTGTGAATTTCTCCTTTATAAGAAAGCGTTTTCTAAAATGTATTGTTCTAAGTTTAACGATTTTACTATTTTGGAAAAAGGGTTAAACTATACAAAAATAATATTTTAAATTTGTATATAAATAACAAGTGGTGAGATAAATGGATATATTGACTGAAGAAATGGCAACGTTAATCGTTAATGAAACAGCTAAAAGAACCAAAACTAACATTAATATTATGAATTTTAATGGAGTAATTATTGCGTCTTTCGATAAAAGACGTATCGGTACGCTACACGAAGGTGCTATAGAAGTGTTGAAACAAGAAAAAACCGTGGTAATTAACCAGAAAGACAGTTTACATCTTAAAGGTACGCAGGCAGGTATTAACTTACCTATTATTTTTCAAGATAATATAGTAGGTGTTATCGGTATTACAGGCAATCCTAGTCAAATTTCACATGTAGCAGATTTAGTTAAAATGTCTACAGAATTGTTACTTTATCAGAATTATTTTACATATGAATTGGAAGGGCAAATACGGAGTCAAGAATTATTTATAGAAGAGTTGTTAAAAAGTGAATCATCAAAATCCTTTATTCAATATTTAATGAAACAACTCAATATCGATTTATTAACCTATAGAAAATGTATTATTATCGATATTGAAAAGCAGATATTTTCTAGAAATAGCATTGTACGTTCATTAACGAGTAGGATAGATGCCCGTTCATTTACAATTGCATTTACGAATTATAACCGTATTGTTATTCTTGCTACTGCTCAGTCAGTGCAAGCTTTAGATAATAAAATCAATCATATATATCAAATATTTCAAAACTTAGAGCTTAACGTTCAAATGGCTTCAAGTCTTATGTTTAAAAGATTAAAAGATTTTAAAAATGCATATGAAGAGTGTGAGTTAGTGTTTATGTTGGCTGAAAATGGAAAGGTTGTAACCTCATTTGAAGATATAGAAGAAAAAACACTTTTATATCAAATTGATAAGAACATAAGAGAACGATTTAAAAAAAGAATATTAAGTAATGTGAGTCAACAGAGTATCGATACACTAAAAAGTTTCTTTGAAAATGATTTAAATATAACGCAAACTGCTAAAAAATTGTATATCCATAGAAATACTTTATTGTATAGGTTAGAAAAATGTGAAAAAGAAACAGGATTAAACCCAAAAAAATACTCTGATGCTGTTAAATTACAGATTGCAATATGGTGTTAGCGACGAAAGCAATAAAATCACTTCATTAGAAAGTTTAGTAAGAATAATAAAAAGGTTAGACACATAAAAAAACACTTTGAAGCAATCAAAGATCAATCATACAAGTAATAGATGAGCTGCTAGCATGCAACGACATACAAATTTTAAAAATAATAGCAGTCTAAACGGATAATCATTTTAATATTTTAATTATGTCATACGATAAAAAATAAAAAGTCTTAAGCAATACGATGAACTCGTGTTGCTTAAGGCTTTTTATATGCTTTTTTTAGCTCAGTAGGTTACGAAAGTGAATGATAAAGAGCAACCGTTAAAATTTTGGTTGTTTTTTATAAAGTAATATGACATACTCTATAATAATTAGTATGACATATTAAAAATTTGAGGTGAATCAGTATGACAAAATATATTTATGCATTTGATGAAGGCAATAAAGCCATGAAAGATTTATTAGGAGGTAAGGGAGCTAATTTAGCTGAAATGAAACGGTTAGGGTTACCTGTGCCGGACGGTTTTACGCTTACTACAAAGGCGTGTATTGAGTATTTAAAGCAAGGCGCTCACCTTTCAGATGAATTAGTTGGACAATTACATGAACAATTAGAAGCATTTTCACAACGCACTCAAAAATCATTTTCTTCTAAAGAATCCTTATTATTAGTTTCTGTAAGAAGTGGCGCAAAAATTTCCATGCCAGGCATGATGGATACCATTTTAAACTTGGGGTTGAATGATTTTAATGTTAAAACATTAGCAGAAAAAACAGATGATGCACGTTTTGCATATGACTGTTACCGTAGATTATTACAAATGTTTGGCGAAGTCGTATACGGCATACCGATGACTTCATTCGATACATATTTTAATCAATATAAAGCACAACACAATTACCAAAATGATGCAGATATTCCAGCTGAAGGTTTAGAAGAAATATGTGACCATTTTAAAAGTGTTTATTTGGAAGAAGTTTATAAACCATTCCCACAGGAGCCAATTGTACAATTAACAGAAGCAATTGAAGCAGTTTTTAAATCATGGGATAATGATCGCGCACGTGTATATCGTCAATTAAATGAAATACCACACGATATTGGCACTGCAGTTAATATTCAGGAGATGGTTTTTGGTAATAGTGGTGCACAAAGTGGGACAGGTGTTGCATTTACGCGTAATCCAGTAACTGGTGAAGCAAAATTGTTTGGTGAATATTTGTTGAATGCTCAAGGAGAAGATGTTGTCGCTGGTATTAGAACGCCAAAAGATATCAGCACATTAAAAGCACAAATGCCTCATGTTCATCAACAGTTTTTAGAAGTTTCTCAACAATTAGAAAAACACTATAAGGATATGCAAGATATTGAATTTACTATTGAAAATGAGCAACTATATGTCTTACAAACGCGCAGTGGTAAACGAACTGCGAATGCAGCCATTCATATTGCAGTAGATTTAGTCGAAGAAGGTATTATTTCTAAAAATGAAGCAGTTATGAATGTAGAAGTAAAATCAATTGAGCAATTATTACATCCTAATTTTGATGATAAAGCACTTGAGAGAGCTACAGCTGTTTCGAAAATGGGACTTCCTGCTAGTCCGGGTGCAGCGAGTGGTGAAATCGTGTTTTCTGCTGAAACTGCAAAATTCAAAGCTGAACAGGGATATAAAGTAATATTGATGAGACCTGAAACCTCACCTGAAGATATTGAAGGTATGGTTGCAAGTGAAGCGATAGTTACCACACATGGTGGTATGACTTCCCATGCTGCAGTTGTAGCTAGAGGAATGGGTAAATGTTGTGTGACAGGATGTTCAGACGTTGAAATTAATGTTAAGGATAAAAAAGTAACATATCCTAACGGAACATTAAACGAAGGGGACATTATCTCAGTTGATGGCGCTAAAGGTGATATTTATTTAGGAGAAGTTGAAACGATTAAAGCTGAGAGAAGTAAGGCTTTTGAACAATTTATGCAATGGTCAGAAGAAATTGCAAGATTAGATGTTCGCATGAATGCAGAAACATCACAAGATATTCAAGCTGGCTACCAATTTGGTGCGAAAGGTATTGGTTTAGTTCGTACTGAGCATATGTTTTTTGGCCCTGAACGTTTGATTGAAATGAGACGTTTCATTTTATCTGATACACAAGATAAAAGAGTGAATGCTTTAAATAAAATTAAACAATATCAAAAAGAAGATTTTGAAACGATATTAAAGTTATCTGGAGAACGTCCGACGATTATCCGTTTATTAGATCCACCTTTACATGAATTTTTACCTAACTCAACAGAGGAAAAAAATAGTGTGGCAAGCCAACTCAACGTGTCTGTTGCAGAGTTAGACCATTATATGGAAAGTTTAAATGAAGTTAATCCAATGTTAGGGCATCGTGGGTGTCGCTTGGCGATTACTTACCCTGAACTTTATATTATGCAAGCAGAAGCTATTATGGAAAGTGCATTGAAACTTAAAAAGCAGGGTATTGATTGTCAACCTGAGATTATGATTCCGCTCGTATCAACTGTTTCAGAATTCACAACTTTAAAGACACAAGTTGTTGAATGCATTGAAGCTTTACAAGCTGAAATGGGAGTAAGTGTTCACTATATGATTGGAACGATGATTGAAACACCAAGAGCATGTCTAATCGCTGGAGATTTAGCACGAGAATGTGATTTCTTTAGTTTTGGCACAAATGATTTAACACAATTAACGTTTGGTTTCTCACGTGATGATGCTGGTAAATTTATTAGCGCTTATTCAGAGCAAGGCATATTAACAATAGACCCATTCCAAACACTTGATATAGATGGCGTTGGACAATTAATTAAGCAAGCGACAGAGCAAGCAAAAGCCACAAATCCAACGATAAAAATTGGCGTATGTGGAGAATTAGGCGGTGACCACAAATCAATTCAATACTTTAATCAACTAGATTTGGATTATGTATCATGTTCTCCATTTAGAGTGCCAGGAGCCTTATTATCAACGGCTCAAAGTGAAGTCGAAGGCGGTAGATTACGTGTTTAATGATAATGATAGAACACAGTTAACGCTATTCGTTGTATCTGATTCTATAGGTGAGACAGCACAGCGAATGATTCATGCGACCTTAACACAATTTCCAGATGTCACGCGTATAGAAATTAAAAAATTTCCTTTTATCAAAAATCAAGATGAATTACTCAATGTGCTTTCTTTGGCTAAGGCGCGTGGTGCAGTCGTTATAACGACTTTAGTTAATCCAGAATTTAATATAAAAGGTCAGGCATATGCTCAAGCGCAACAAATTCCATATGTTGATTATATGTCTGATTTAATTAGCATTATTCAAGAACATACGAATTGTTCACCCATCTTAGAAAGTGGTGCTTTGCGCAAGTTAGATGACAACTATTTTAAAAGAATTGAGGCAATGGAATATTCTGTGAAATATGATGACGGTAAACATTTTACGGATATAGGAGAAGCTGATGCTTTGATTTTAGGTGTTTCACGAACGTCAAAGACGCCTTTAAGTATGTATTTAGCAAACAAAGGTTATAAAATCGCTAATATCCCTTTAGTTCCAGAAGTGGATATTCCAGATGAGGTCTTTAGAAATAAAAATTTAAAGGTATTTGGTTTGACTGCAAGTCCTACCTATATCTTGAATATTCGTACTGAACGCGTGAAAGTATTAGGTTTACATGGACCTACAGATTATAATAGTGTCGATAGAATTAAAGAAGAACTAATGTATGCCGAAGAAATATTTGCTAAATTAAATGCTACAGTTATTAATACGGAATTCAAATCGATTGAAGAATCAGCATTTTATATTGAAAAGTTTTTATAAAGATGAAAAAATGTAATTACGTATGTGTGTTTCAAATCTAGATATCAAACTTGAATTGTCTAAATTTATGTTAAAAGGGTATGTTTGATAATAGAAAACGATATTTAAAAAGAGGGGATACTATGTTGAAATCGACAGTACCGTATTTGTTTTTTAACGGTCAATGTAAAGACGCTTTAGCATTTTATAGTAAGGTGTTGAACGGAGAGATTAAAGATACAATGACGTACGGTGAAGCGAATGAAAGTGTTGCAGATGATCCTAATCGTATCATTCATGCCCAATTAGAAGTTGATGGTAACTTATTCATGCTGTCAGATATACCTAAAGATGATGATACAATGCTACAAGATAGAAATGTATATATTGTTTTAGAATTTGATAGTGAAGCAGCAGTCGAAGAAGCTTATGAACAATTGAAAGATGAAGGCAATGTTCAAATGGAGCTAGATACTATGTTTTGGGGAGCGAAATATGCCAAGTTGATTGATAAATACGATATCGGTTGGGATTTAAGTTACACATATCCACAATAACTTAAACTGCAATTGGAATAGAAATACTCACGAACATGTATCTTAATCTGTTCAAACATAAAAAGATGTTTATTAAGGTATAACAGTATATAATTAAAATAAATGCATTTTCATTTTTGAAGATAGCACCTCAAGTTGCATTGCTATTTACTGCGATAACTTGAGGGCTGTACTTTCGAATGGATTTGCATTTTTTATATTAAATGGAACGTCGTACTTTATCTATTAAAATAACTAAAAATTGAAAGCAGCATTTTTCTCGCTGCTTTCAACATAAAATTAGGCCTTCATTTTTTATAAGTACGAATGATTTTGGATTTGGCTATCATATATATGATCAATCCTGTAATCATGGCAATGATTGCAGTCATTGGGATTTGAGAACTTAAAGCTGTGATTTTAGGAAGTTCTTGGTGTGTCACAAAGGGAATAAGGTAATTATTGATGTTGAAAATTATAAACATAACAAATGCAAATAGGATACTGCCGTTACGTGCTTTTTTGATATATTTTTGGTATTCATCTTTAGAATCGACATCAAATAGGTCTACTTTTTTATTGCGAAGTGCGCGCGTGAATATGATTGAATTCACCATCAATCCAATCAATGCAATGATACTAATAAATGGTATTTGTTGAAAATACATAGAGATAAAACAATCTAGTGCGGAAATCATCAATGTTCCCCAAAATATCCAGACATATAGTTTGGCGTAGAGATTTAATAATACTTGCCGTTCATATTCATCAGTAAATCTATAGTTTGGAATTAAGCGAAGTGTTTTTTCATTATTCAAGATGATTGACCTCCTATTCTATTAATTTTATGCGCGAATCTTTGTTAACGGTAAAGATGACGATCAATATAAAGGGTATATAGGTACTTATATTTAATAAATAGCTAAAATTCATTGGATTTCCTGCAAGTAGTGGTGCGGTGATTGTTGCAGTCCCTAACATATAAATTAGGGCTATAACCAAGAAAATAATCCTTTTATTTCGTGTTTCTTTTAGTAGTTTATAATATGTATGTCGCTGATGTACTTCAATTTCAATAGCATCTGCACTGAGACGATTCATGCTCATTCTACAGAATAGAATAATAATTAACAGGGCACCACCAACGGTAAATGGTGATAAAAATTCTCGCTCTATATCAAGGAAAATAGATAAATAAACAAGTGCAAGTAACGTATATAAAGCAATAATTGAAATTTTTGCTAATGTTTTATCAATTTCATGTCGTTGATATTCATCAGGTGTATCAATTAAACCGGCGAAGTTTTGATATAACCATTTATCTCTTTTCTTCATCGTTATGATCCTCCCAAAATAAATCGTTTAATGTAACATTTAATGATTGTGCAATATTGATACATAAATTTAATGATGGATTGTATTTATCATTTTCAATCATATTAATCGTTTGTCGTGAAACGCCTACGGAACGTGCAAGCGCAAGTTGAGATATTTGTTGTTGACTGCGTAAGTATTTAACTTTATTCAATTTAAATCATCACTTCTTTCTGATGTGTCAAATATATATGACATAACTTTTTTCGTCAAGATAATATAAAAAATAATAAATCTTTATATATTAAATAAAGCGCACTATATAAAATGTTTCTAAAAACAAGCGGGGTAGAAATCATTTGATTTCTACCCCGTTTTGGATTGTATATGACAGTTCAGCGTTGAATGTGTCATACCTTGGCAACAACATCACACCGTATTCATTTGGCGTTATTTTTAAGAAGGTTAATGACCATTTTGATGATGGCTTTTATTTATCTTTTGTTTGTCGCAGTGAGATTATTAAATAATGTTGAGTGCAAATTTACTAAGATTGCTATTGTACATGATAATGTATTGTGGCGGTAAGTATAACAACTTCATTATTTGGGTTATAGTAACCATGAGCTACATCACTATTAAAACGAAAAGCTTGGTTACTGCTAATTGTATAAGACGTTTGTTCGACTTCAATATTTAAAGTGCCTGAATTAACAATGATAAACTCTTCAGATTGTATATGATGAGGATCAGAAATCATTTTACCACCTGGTTGAATTTCCATTTTAAACATTTCAAAATGCTTTCTATCATCGTAAGGAAAATACGGAAAGATTTTAACTTTATCTTCAACAATAGGAATAATGTCAGATTCATCCACGAAGTTTATATGTTCCTGTCTTGTTGAGGTCAGTTGTGACAGAGGTAAATGAAGTCCATTGGCAATCTTCCATAATGTTGTAATTGTTGGATTAGATGCGCCTTTTTCAATTTGACTTAACATGTTTTTGCTAACGCCAGTTAGGTTAGCCATTTTATCTAAACTAAGCTGATGTTTATTACGATAAGTTGCTAAATTTTTGGCAATAATATTTTGAATATGATACACGTGAATCGCTCCTATTTACATTATAACGTACATATTGTACCATATGTAATGTTGTTTAGAAAATTTATGATGTAAGGTGAGCAAAATGGAAAATTATAGAAAAGTAAAACCGTTTAATTGGCTTTTATTTATCGGTGTCTTATTAGTGGGTGCAAATCTAAGGGCGCCAATTACTTCAATCGGAGTTGCGTTGCCTGATATAAAAAATGATTTGGCGATGTCTAACAGTGCAGTTAGTGTAATTACAGTCGTCCCGTTGATTGCATTCGCAATTATTTCGCTATTTGCAGCAAAAACCAGTTATCGCTTTGGATTAGAGCGTACAATTTTTGTGGCTTTATGGCTAATACTGATTGGTGTAATCGTACGTTCTATCACAGGTGTTTCGTGGTTATATATAGGTACCATTCTTATCGGTGTCGGTATAGGTTTTGGTAATGTACTTGCGCCAGCAGTGATCAAAGCGAAATTCCCATTACATATAGGTGTGATGACAGGCTATTATACTGTCGTTATGAACGTGTTTGGAGGATTATCATCATATGGAACGGCGCCAGTCGTCAAAGCATTTAATTATAATATTGCTATTAGTGCGATTGGTGTCATTACATTGATTACCATTATAATATGGGCGTTTCAATTAAAGCATAAGGAAGAAACAACGGCCTCATTACCAAAAGAGAGTGTCAATGTTTGGAAGTCGCCATTATCATGGCAAATAACGATATTGATGGGCGGACAGTCACTTATTTTTTATTCTCTAATCAATTGGCTGCCAGCATATTTATCTCAAAGTGGTATGTCTATCAGTGAAGCCGGGATGTATTTATCAATTATGCAAATCTCCATCATCCCATTAACATTTATTACACCTATATTTGCTACCAAAATGAAATCACAGTTTTTATTAACTTTTATCACTGGTTTATGTTTTGTGGTGGGTGTTTCAATAATGTTATTTTCACCACAACTTGCTTTAATTGCTACGATTTTAATTGGTGTTGCAAGTGGCTTAGCGTTTGGACTTGTTAATACATTCTTTAGTTTAAGAACAGAACATAGTCAAACGTCAGCAAAGTTATCTGGTATGGCTCAATCTGTGGGTTATCTTTTTGCAGCTATAGGTCCTTTATTATTTGGTATATTACACGATGTTACAGGTCAATGGATCGGTTCATTAAGTATTTTATTAATCACTGCACTATTAATCACATTATTCGGCTCACAAGCAGGGCGTAATCGAACAATAGAAAAAACAATAGAACAATAGACAGTATCATTCAAATATTGTACGATATTTTACAACATGCTTTGTTTTTCTATGAGTTTTAAAATTAATTGGATTTGATAAGTTGAGCTACACTAATAGTCACATAGATGACTTATGTAGTCTTCATTAAAATCTAAAAGAAACGATGAGGTGTCATTATGCAACTTATTTTTGATCCAAGTGTAAGCCCGATTTATCGAGGTATACTTGCGTTTTTCTTTGTTATTAATATAGCACTTGCCTTTATTATTGTATTCTTAGATAGAGATCGCAGAGATGCTACAGCAACTTGGGCATGGTTATTTCTACTATTTGTAGTACCTATTTTAGGCTTTATTATTTATATATTCTTTGGTCGAGCAGTGCGAAAAAAACGGGAACAAGGCTTTCACCATAATCAGATAGATGACATGAAAGAACGAATGAAAACACAGTTATCAGATGCTACCAACAAGATTAATCATTCAGATAACCGATTAGTTAAAAAACATGCAGATATTGTAAATACATTGCTAACGAAAGAACCAACATTTTTAAGTTACGATAATAATGTCGACATTTATACTGATGGTCATGCGCTATTTGACCAAATGAAAGAAGATTTACGCAATGCGAAATCGTATATTCATTTAGAGTATTATGTTTTGAAATTAGATAAGTTGGGCTCTGAAATTGTCGATATTTTGCAACAAAAGGCTGAAGAAGGATTGGAAGTTAAAATACTTTATGATGCAGTAGGATCTAAAACGGTACATAAATCAAAATTCAAAAACTTCCAAGAAGCTGGTGGACAAGTAGAGGCTTTCTTCCAAGCTAAAATTCCATTAATAAATTTCAGACTAAACAATAGAAATCACCGTAAAATTTTAGTGATTGATGGTATGACTGGTTATGTGGGTGGATTTAATATTGGTGATGAATATTTAGGTTTAGATGAAAAATTTGGCTATTGGCGTGACACACATTTAAGAGTTAAAGGTGATGGCGTTGACGCGTTACAGCTCAGTTTTATCCACGATTGGAATTCTCAATCACACCGTGAACAATTGGAATATAATGATAAGTATTTCCCAGACAATGCAAATCAAGGTGGAGATGTGCCGATGCAAATTGCACTTGGTGCCCCAAGTGATAACTGGCATCAGATAGAGTTTGGCTATATGAAAATGATCATGAACGCCAAAGAATCAATTTATATGCACAGTCCGTATTTTATACCAGATAAAGGTTATATCAATGCATTGCGTATAGCTGCAAAAGCTGGGGTAGACGTGCGGTTAATTATTCCTAATAAACCAGACCATATTTTTGTATACTGGGCCACAATTACAAGTGTCGCGCAGTTGATTAGAGATGGTGTCAAAGTTTATACGTATGAAAATGGATTTATTCATTCAAAAATGATGATTATTGATGATGAAGTAGCAAGTGTAGGCTCATCAAATATGGATATACGTAGTTTTGAATTAAATTTCGAAATTAATGCATTTATGTATGATGCAAACATTGTCAAAGAACTTAAAGCAGCATTTATAGAAGATATGAAAGTATCTAAGGAATTAACAGAAGAACGCTATGAACAGCGATCAAATTGGATTAAGTTCAAACAATCGATTGCTAAATTAGCGTCACCAATTCTATAAAATATAAAGCATATTGAAGTGGCAAGTTCTAAGACTGTATGTATTTATCAATGCAACTATCGATCGTGGTGCCACTGGAGTTCCAATAACATATTGTAATTTTCCAACCATAAGATTGGTCTGATGAGGACGGTGACATGGAATCAAATTTACGTTTTGATTTCTATACCGTCCTCATTTTCATTATAATGAGTGATATGAGAAAACTGGAGAACAGATGATGTAAAAAAAGGGGGGATTGAATGCGACGGGAAAGTGGTCAATTCATTTATCGTCAATTATATAGCCAATTAAAAGAAGATATTCTCGCATTCAAATATGAAAGTCATGAAAAGTTACCTTCCAAAAGAGATATGTCACAACATTTAAATATTAGTGTGAATAGTGTAAAAGCAGCATATGAACAGCTACTGGCTGAGGGATATATTTATACTGAAGAGCGGAAGGGTTATTTTATTGAGCCATTAGAAAAATTAATCATTGATCCAAATGCACAAATATCTTTGAATGTTCAAGAACAGCAAATTGAAGATGCATACGATTATTCATTTTCTCATATGAGTACCGATATTTCAGCGTTTCCAGTAGAGGTATGGACTAAACTCGTTAAACGTGTATTTGAAAATTATGATCATGAATTATCTTCAATACCTCAAATTAAAGGGCCAATAGAGTTAAGACAATCGATTGCTAAATTAGTGTCTTATCAAAGAGGTATCCAATGTCATCCGGAACAAATTGTCATTGGATCAGGCACTAATATACTGTTAACCAAATTGATTCAATTATTACCAGATGAAATTAAGATTGCAGTGGAAAATCCAGGGTACTCAAGGTTTAGAACACTAATCCGTCAAACAACTGCACAGTTAAAACCGATTGCTTTAGACCATAAGGGGATATCTATTGAAGCAATTAAACAAGCTCAACCTGATGCTACGATAGTGACACCATCGCATCAATTTCCAATGGGAATCATCATGCCTGTATCGCGTCGTATTGATCTTTTGAACTGGGCAAGTCAAACACAAAGTTACATCATAGAAGATGACTATGATAGTGAGTTTAAATATGAAACAGATAATATCCCCTCACTGTTTAGTTTTGATAAAAATGAACGCGTGATATACTTAGGTACATTTTCAAAAACGCTAATGCCAGGATTGCGCATGAGTTATATGATTTTGCCAATTAATTTAGTAAAACAATTTGATCACTATAATTTAAATATGATTCCTGACTTTTCAACGATTCACGCACTTACATTAAATTTAATGACCAAAGAAGGCTACTATGAAAAATATGTAAAAAAGATGCATCAAATATATGGAAAGAAACGAGAAACACTCATCACACATCTATCCAATACCTTTACAAATAATATTCGAATCAAAGATACGCGAGCAGGTTTACATTTTATTGTAGAAGTTAACACCCCCTTTTCCTACCAAGAAATTGAATCACGAGCTAAAGAAATGAAACTTGAACTTTATACACTAAATCGATTTTCTGTGAAAGCGCTTGAAAAAAATAGTTCATATAAAACACTAATTATAGGATTTTCAAAAATCAAGCAAGAGCAGATTCCTCAGGCAGTACAGAGATTAAAAGAAGTCATTTGGGAATAATCTGGTTCCATTAATTTGTCATAACTGGTACTTTACACTGTACCAATAATCCCTTAAATTTTAGAAAACTACAGGTCTTATGTAGAAGCAAAGAGGAGGGGTTATTGATGACAAATCAATTTGAAAGCTATAAGAGACAACGTGATAAGTATGTAGCACGTGGTGTTGGGAATGGTAATCTGCATGTTGCAGATCATGCACAAGGTGCTACGATCACAGATGTAGAAGGTGAACGTTTCATAGATTTTGCGGGAGCAATTGGTACATTAAACGTTGGACACACACACCCTAAGATAACCAAACATTTAAAAGAACAACTAGACAACTTTATACATCCTGGCTTCAATGTCATTATGTATAAAAGCTATCTCAACTTAGCTCAAAAATTAACAGAGATTACACCTGGTGATTTTGATAAAAAAGTGATTTTACTTAATTCAGGTGCAGAAGCTGTAGAGAATGCAGTGAAAATTGCTAGGAAACACACTGGAAGGCAATCAGTTGTTTCCTTTGTAAGAGGGTTTCATGGACGTACTAATTTAACAATGTCTATGACAAGTAAAGTAAGGCCTTATAAACTTGGATTTGGCCCATTTGCACCAGAGGTTTACCAAGCGCCATACCCTAATATTTCAGAAAAATCCGAATACTTATCTGAAGCAGCTTATATTGATCAAATGATTGATAAGTTACATGATTTTTTCATAGAGACTGTAGATCCTAGTGAAGTAGCTTGTATCGTGATGGAACCAGTCCAAGGAGAAGGCGGATTTATTATTCCGGATAAAAAATTCGTGAAAGCAGTTAAAAAAATATGTGAAGCGCATGACATTATTTTTGTAGCAGATGAAATTCAAACAGGTTTTGCACGAACAGGTAAAACATTTGCGATTGAACATTTTGATATAGAACCCGATTTAATAACTGTGTCTAAATCATTGGCTGCAGGATTTCCATTAAGCGGTGTAGTTGGAAAAGCGGAAATTATAGACAGTGCATCTCCTGGAGAACTAGGTGGCACATATGCTGGAAATCCCTTAGCTTGTGAAGCTGCTTTAAAAGTCATTGAAATCATTGAAGAAGAAGACTTAAACAATAAAGCAGAACAAATTGGAAAACAACTTGAAAGTTTCTTATATCGCAGTGCAGAACAATATTCATTTATCACAAACATTCGTAGACTTGGTGCTATGGTTGCCTGTGAAATCATCGATGATCAAACCGGTCAGCCCAATAAAGCATTGACTGGAAAAATTATTCAAACAGCGAATGCAAATGGTTTGTTATTATTATCTGCTGGTATTAAAGGTAATGTTTTACGATTCTTAACACCGCTTGTTATTACAGACGATGAATTACAACAAGGATTAGAAATATTGTCTGAAACATTTGAAAAAGTGAGCATAGCGGAAGCACATCTGGACGCTTAAAATTTTATTTTTAAATAACGGGTATAGTTAAGTCATACCTCATAACAAAAATAAATGTAAAGGAGAGAACAATAATGAGTCAATTAGAAGTTTATAATCCTTCTACCAATGAAATTATAGAACGTTTAAACTACACAAGTCATGATGAAATCCATTCACAAATTGAACGTGCACGTACAGCATTTGAAGAATGGAAATTAGTTGATGCACACGAACGTTCAGCAAAGTTATATCAATGGGGGAAACTCATTGATGAACATCAGGATGAACTGGCGAAGCTTATTACACTTGAAGGTGGAAAACCTTTAGCAGAAGCTAAAGGGGAAGTCATATATGCGAATGCTTATGTAAAATGGTATGCGGAAGAGGCTAAGAGAGTATATGGACGTACGATACCTGCAAATACGTCATCTAAGAAAATAGTGATTGATAAATTTCCGGTTGGTGTAGTAGGCGCGATAACACCTTGGAATTTCCCGGCAGCGATGATAACGCGTAAAATGGCGCCTGCATTAGCTGCTGGATGCACAATCATTTGTAAACCTGCTGTCAAAACACCTTTAACAACCATTAAACTAGTTGCACTAGCACATGAAGCCGGCATACCCAAAGATGCGATATCCTATATTATTGCGTCTGGTAAAGATGCAGGTGATATCTTCACCACACATAAACTGATTAATAAAGTGACATTTACTGGATCGACTGCTGTTGGAAAATCACTGATTGAACAGTCAGCGCAAAGTGTGAAAAATGTAACGATGGAGCTAGGTGGTTTAGCCCCTTTAATTGTGCATAAAGATGCTGATATTGAAGCAGCTGTAGAAGGTACGATTGCTTCTAAGTTTAGAAATGCAGGGCAAACATGTATCTGCGCGAATCGTATTTTTGTACATCGAGATATTGCTGATCAATACACAAACCGTTTGATTGAGAAAGTCAACGAACTTACTGTTGGTGATGGTCTGCAAAATGATGTAAACATAGGACCACTCATTGATAAAGCTGCAGTTGAAAAAGTGATGACACATATTACAGATGCACAAGCTAAAGGTGGAAAATTATCACGGTCAGTAGATGAAATACAAGCGTTAAAAGGAAATTTCCTAAAACCAGTGGTTATCTCTAATGTGAATTTAGATATGAAAGTAATTCATGAAGAAACTTTCGGTCCAGTTGCACCGGTTATGGTTTATGAAGATTTAGATGAAGCAATAAAAATGGCAAACGATACAGAATTTGGCTTAGCTTCTTACTTCTTCACAAATGATTATCGTACAGGATTAAAGCTTTATAATGAGTTAGAATATGGTGTTGTTGGGTGGAATGATGGTGGTCCTTCAGCTGCTCATGCACCATTTGGTGGTTTGAAAGAAAGTGGTTATGGCAGAGAAGGTGGCACTGAAGGTATAGAGCCATATTTAGAAACAAAATATTTATCCATAGGTATTTAAAGTGCAAGTTAGAAAGCACTGGTTGTAAATAAAGCAAAACGTATGAATCTAAACGAACAAGAAAGTGATGATTAGATTGAAACTAATATAGAAAATTTAAGCTCATTCACTTTTAATTCAATGAATGTTATGGGGTATGTAAAATGAAATCTCAATTTAATAAGACGATGAATATTGTTGATGTCTTATTTCTGGCAATCGGCGCAATACTTGGATGGGGCTGGGTCGTATTATCAGGAGAATGGGTATCAACAGCTGGTTTTGTAGGAAGTGTTGTGGCATTTTTACTCGGTGGATTTTTAGTCATTGTCATCGGACTTACATATGCAGAATTAGCTGCAGCAATTCCAGAAACTGGCGGCGGTTTTGTATTTGTTAAAAAAGCTTTTTCACCAGGCGTTGCCTTTATATCAGGTTGGTCCGTATTATTTGGCTATGTTTCAGTTATTACATTTGAAGCGGTCGCATTGCCCACAGTGATCGACTATGTTATTCCATTTCAACATCAAGGATTGATGTGGAATATCGCGGGGTGGGATGTATACTTCACATGGGTTATCATTGGCTCAATTGGAAGTGTCATTTTAACTTCACTTAATTATTTTGGTGTAAAGCCTGCAGCAATCATGCAAACAGTTTTCACAATTTTTATTGTAGGCGTTGGCTTATTACTTGTATTTGGTGCAGGATTTAATGGTAATTTCAACAATTTACAGCCATTTGAAAATGGTATTGGTGGAACGATGTCTGTATTAATGATGATTCCATTTCTGTTTGTGGGCTTTGATGTCATCCCACAAATTGCAGAAGAAGTTAAAGCACCTGCGAAAAAAATTGGCAGTATTTTAATATTATCAATTATCGCTTCTGTGATTTTTTATTTGCTCATTGTATTTGGTGTAGCAACAGGTTTATCACCTAAAGCTCTAAGCAACAGTAATTTGGCGACAGCAGATGCAATGGCTAACTTATTTGGTCATAGTGGATTTGGCGTCTTGCTCGTATTAGGTGGCGTAGCTGGTATTATTACAAGTTGGAATGCTTTTATTATTGGTGGTAGTAGAATTCTGTATGCTATGGCGAAAAATCACATGATTCCTAAATGGTTTGCATTTATTCATCCTAAATATAAGACACCTACACATGGTATTTTGTTTCTTGGTATCTTAGCGTTTGTTGCACCACTTTTAGGTAGAGCAGCACTTGTATGGATTGTTAATGCTGGTGGTATTGGTGTGGTATTAGGGTATTTACTTGTAGCGATTTCTTTTATGAAGTTACGCAAAGTGCAACCTGATTTAGCTAGACCCTATCGTATAAAGAATGGAAAACTCGTTGGTAGTATTGCTATTGTTTTAAGCGTTTTGTTTATAGTCATTTATTTACCAGGTATGCCATCATCGTTAGCATGGCCTTCCGAATGGCTTATCGTATTGGCTTGGTATGCAATCGCAGCAATTTTATATGTAACACAAACAAGAAAAGCTACTGCAAATGTCCCTGTAAACGCACGTGTGGATAAAGAGTAGAGTGAGATTGAAAATATATTTATCATTACATTGATTTAGATGAACATAAATAAATCCTGGGACGTGTAAATTGTCTCAGGATTTGTTTTATATTGTATGTCGTTGCTATTTTGCAATGTGAATCAGTTGGTCACCAGGACGTATCCATTGTTTTTTAAAACAAATTCTATAAAGAAAGAAACTGATAATGGCTGGCAATAAAATGTGGAAAGTAAGAATTAAGGACCAAGTCTGTATAGAGCCACCCATTGTATTGATAGTCATAATTTGACCGATGAAGCCGCTTGTGCCCATACCAGCACCTGCAGCATTATTTGTCATAGGGAAGCACGTTGTCATAATAGGTGCAACAATAGCGCTTGTAAGAGTAGGTGGTAGTAAAATCATTGGATGTTTAATGATATTTGGGACTTGCAACATACTTGTACCAATACCTACAGAAAGCACACCACCCCAACCATTATCTTTATAGCCAGTAACTGCAAAACCAACCATTTGTGATGCACAACCAATTGTTGCTGCGCCTGCAGCGAGGCCATTCAAATCTAACATCAACGCTAAAGCTGCACTTGAGATCGGTGCAGTTAAAGCTAAACCAAAGATAACAGAGACTAAGATACCCATGATGAATGGTTGTTGATCCGTGGATGCAATGATAATTTTGCCTAAGCCTGTCATAAATTGATTTAATGCTGGTCCAAAAGCCTTTGCAATCAAACCACCAATTAATATCGTTAGTAGTGGAGATAAAATGATGTCGATTTTTGTTTTGCAAGCATATAATCTACTCAGTTCAACAACGATGACTGTAGCGATATAAGCGCCCACTGGACCACCATCAAAAGTTGTATAACCTAATGTACCTACGATAACACTAGAAAATGTAACGAGTGGTTTTGCGCCTAAACCGTAAGCTATCGCCACACCAATAGCGGCACCAGTCATGGACATTGCTACTTGACCGATTGCTGATAAAAATGTCAGATTTAATTGTGGTAATAATGTTTGTTCTCCAAGCGTTTCTAAAATCAATCCGATAATCAAAGAGCCAAATAACCCTAAAGCCATATAACTTAGCGCTTCAATGATCCATCTATGTAGATAATTTTTCATACTTCCTCCCCTTAAAACCATTGATAATTAGCAAATTAATATAATTATATAGTTTGTCGTGGTTTATAGCTAGTCTATTTAAGGATTTCTTAAAAACTTACATTAAACATGCTTGCTAAAAAATATTGAAAACATTAAGGAATAGTCTCAGTGAGCACATGTTATTTCAAATGCAGTATTCGATTTTTTATGATAAAAAAATGCGTTAGTTAGATTGAGTATAGCAAGATAAGTAATATTGACTGAGGTGTGTAAGACGTTATTACAAATCGCATTTAAACATTGTTATATAAAAACACACCCTGACATTAAAGATCAGGGTGTGTGTTAAGCTTTATTTTTGCCATGTTTACTGGGAAATATAAAGCTATTGCTGAATGGTTATTAAGCTTTGTTTACTGATGCATCATAGATAGAATCGATTGTATCTGCTAAAATTTTATCAAATTCTTCATCTGATTGATTGACATTTAAGTCATTGATTAATGCACGAGAGAAACTAGCAATTAAGTCTTTGTTTTGTTTTAAAACTTCGTTAGCATGTTCTCTACTATAACCACCGGATAAAGCAACGACACGAACCACATTAGGGTGTACGATTAATTCTTGATATTGGTTAGCTTTAGTTGGGATTGTTAATTTTAACATTACGAGTTCATCGTCATTTAATTTATTTAGCTCAGCTAATATTGCACTTGATAAGTATGATTCAATCTCTGCTTTGTTATCAGCATTGATATTTACCTCTGGTTCGATAATTGGGACCAATCCAGCAGAGATGATTTGTTTTCCAATTTCGAATTGTTGTTGTACAACTTGGTCAATACCAGTTTTATTAAATTCTAAAATATTAGAACGCATTTTTGTACCGAAAATTTTATGATCATTTGCACGGTTTAATAATTTATCTAAATCTGGAATTGGCTTCATTAATTGCACGCCGTTTTGTTCTTCAGCTAAGCCTTTATCAACTTTTAAGAAAGGAACGACACCTTTATCAGCTAAATAGTCACCAGTATGTTTACCTTCTACCTCACGGTCCATCGTTTGTTCGAAAAGAATTGCACCAATGATTTTATCGGAACTGAATGCAGGTGATGAAACAATTCGTGTACGCATATCATGTACAAGTTTAAACATTTCATCTTCACTGTTATATTGATCTTCAGTTACACCATAGTCACTTAATGCTTTAGGTGTACTGCCACCACTTTGGTCTAATGCAGCAATGAATCCTTTGCCGTTTTTCACTTTATCAAATTGTTCTTTATTCATTCTTACCACTCCTTTTGCTTTTATTCATATATAGTATGATAAAAATTAGGTGTCAACGCAAGTTGTAGGCTCTAAGTGAAACGAATTATTCATATTTTAATATGGTTAGCAATGTTGTATGTTTCATAATCATATATTATTTCGTTAATGCTATTAAAAATATAGGTGTTGGATTATAAAATTCATCATGTGATTGATAAATACGTTTATGAATGGTCGTATCTACATGGATGGGTTTTGTATTTATTTGCTTAAGGATATTTAAATCGTATTGAGGGCGGTCGTAGTGATTAATTGAAATACTTTGTTTTATATTTTCACTCTCTGCTAACATCGTGTCTCCTAAAGTATGATGCGCGTGGTGATTTGGTATATCACTATAATCTGTAAAAGCATCGTTGCCATAATCTCCATCGATATTAATGAGTGTAGCATTTGGTTTTAAAACGCGTAACCATTCTTGGTAGGCAGCTTTTGTATCTGGTAATAACCATGTAACATTTCTAGAAATGACTAGGTCAAAATACGCATCGTCAAAATGTAAATGTTCAGCATCCATGACTTGAAAGTTGACATTTATATTAAAACGTAATGCATTTTGCTTAGCAGATTGAATCATTTCAGGGGAAAGGTCAATACCAGTAACTTGTGCACCTTGTTGTTGACATAGAATTGCTAGAAAACCTGCGCCTGTGCCAATGTCTAAGATTTTCATACCGGGTTCGATTGTTATAATTTGGTTTATTTCAGATAGCCATCTTTCTGCGTGCACACTTTTAAGTTCTGCTTGCTTGTCTTTGCTAAAAGAAGTCGCACGCTTATTCCAATAATTAATGATTTTATTTTTGTTCATGTTAAATACCTCATTTATTATAAATACATTATATATGAATTATAAGCTATTTTAGTTGAAAAGTATGGGATTAATAGTTTTGCAAAAAGAAAAACGGGACAGGAATCGCTTGTAAAGCATGATTTCTGTCCCGTTCTTTATGTGCGTTTTTCTAATTACTTACGTGGTAATCCGTATTGATTAACTACTTTGTCACTATCGGTAATCATGTAAAAGAAAGCGACAATATTTAAAATGAAGAAAATAATGCTACTAATGCCGAAAATAACTGCTAAAATATTGAAAAATAAGCCGTCACCAGATGGGATAAATGAGGCAATTAAAAATAACACGGAAAAGACGCCAAATATAATTGGAAAAGTCATCGTCCGACCAATATCATGCATGCGTCTTGTAGCCACTGAAAAATCAGGAATAAAGATAATAATTGTAAATAAAGCGCTAATTGCGTCACTTATCGACGTTGGTATTTTGAAAATATAGTCTAATAGTATAGCCAATAGAATAGTGATTAATATATTGACTAAAAATGGAAACCACAATTCTTTTCTTCTAGCACGCCCTTTAAAATCAAGCGCATTTTTCCAATACAATTTATAATAATGCCACATGATATAAACTCCCTTTGTTAAATATTGAGAATTACCAATATTATTTTTAAAAAATTAAAGTATATTGAAATTTAATTGTGTGTTGAATTTACTATAGAAAAAGGAAAATAGCAACTGTTCGAAAAAATATAAAAATAATATTAATACACAAATAACGCATAATAATACAAAAAGAAAGTTTGTTCCGTTCGTTAATTTCGTTAAATTTAAACTTAACACTGCGATTGTAACGATTTTAGAGACTGTGACTAATAGAAATATTATATATTTATTCATCTTTTGTGTTTGTGTTTTTTGAATGCAATTTGCATTATTATTAAAAGTTCGTTAGGCTCATGTTTGTAATTTAATAAATGGTTTTGCTAAAAAATTATAGTGATTAGCAAATTTTTTACATATTTTACTAACAATAAGGGGTGTCTATTGTGAAAAAAGAAAGAGTAAAAGTAATGGATTGGACGACCTTTATAGGGTCTTCGTTGATATTACTGATTGCAGTTATTCCGATGATGGTTTTTCCTAAGGCCAGTCAGGACATAATTACGCATTTAAATGAGGTCGTGTCGAGTACACTCGGCTCAATATATTTATTGATTGGACTTGCAACGTTAATATTTGTACTTTATATCGCATTTGGTAAATATGGTAATGTGACGCTTGGTAAAGCGACAGACAAGCCTGAATTTAATAATTTTAGTTGGGCAGCTATGTTATTTTGTGCCGGTATTGCTTCAGATATTTTATATTGGGGCGTTATTGAATGGGCATTCTATTATCAAGATCCTCCACATGGCGGTAAAGGAATGACGGATAGTGCATTGAATTACGCTACTATGTATGGCATGTTCCATTGGGGACCAATTGCTTGGGCCACATTTGTATTGCCAGCACTAGCAATTGGTTATCTTGTTTTTATTAAGAAAAAACCAGTTTATAAAATTAGTCAAACAATGCGTCCGATTTTAAGAAGTCAGACAGATGGTATTATAGGAAAAATAGTTGATATTCTATTTATTTTTGGTCTGCTTGGTGGTGCAGCTACTTCATTAGCACTGGGTGTGCCAATGATTTCTGCAGGCATAGAAAAATTAACAGGTATTGGAGACAGTATGTTGATGCGTAGCATTATTCTCTTCACAATTACAGCTGTCTTCGCATATAGTTCTTATTCTGGTTTGAAAAAAGGAATTAAAGTTTTAAGTGATGCGAATGTTATTTTATCTTTTGTATTACTAGGATTTGTATTTATTGTTGGACCGACTGTATTCATTATGGAAACGTCCATCACTGGCATGGGTAACATGATTAAAAATTTCTTCCAAATGGCTACATGGATTGAACCATTTGGCGGTATAGGTGGTCGTAAAGAAACGAATTTCCCACAACAATGGACGATTTTCTATTGGTCATGGTGGATTGTATATGCGCCATTTATAGGATTGTTTATTGCGCGTATTTCTAAAGGACGTACACTTAAAGAAATTGTGCTTGGAACAATTGTTTATGGGACGTTAGGATGTGCACTGTTCTTTGGTATTTTTGGAAACTATGCAGTTTATTTACAAATCACTGGTTCATTCGATGTGATCCATTTCTTAAATACGCATGGTACAGAAGCTACTATTATAGAAGTTATGCATCAATTACCATTCCCTAATTTAATCATTGTACTATTCTTGTTATCTGCATTCTTATTCTTAGCGACTACATTTGATTCAGGTTCATATATCTTGGCTGCAGCTTCTCAAAAGAAAGTCATCGGCGAGCCATTAAAAGCAAATAGATTGTACTGGGCTTTTGCATTATGTCTATTACCATTTGGACTGATGTTAGTAGGTGGTGAACGAGCGTTAGAAGTCTTGAAAACAGCTTCTTTATTAGCTAGTGTCCCGCTGTTGGCTATATTTGTCATGATGATGATTTCATTCTTAAGGACATTGTCCGAAGATAGATTGAAACTAGAAGATAGAGCCGAAAAATATAGGGAAGTAGAAAGACGTTCGTTACGTATAACACAAGTAAGAGAACGGAAAGAAAATGATAAGTAATATAAAACAAGCGCACCACTATCTTATTTTATGGTGAGATAGTGGTGCGCTTATTTTGTATAGAGACAGTGATTCGGATTACTTTGTAAAACGAGTAGCATGTATAGTATTCAATCACTATGAACACATACTTAAAGCTGAGACATTATAAACTGTCTCAGCTTTTTAACTAAAAATGTTAAAAGCAAGCTTCCAACATAACTATGACTCTTTTTTTTCTGGAATTGGGAAATATTTAAATATTTCACCAGATTCTAATGCATTGCTTAAATTATCTAACCATTCATAATAAGGTAAAGTATCTAATAATTGTTGTTTAACTTCCTCTGCTTCAGATTTTGTAGCTTCATCTGCTTTGCTGTTATCAATAATCTTATCAAGGATGGCTACTGCATCATGAACACCTTCTGAATTAATAACAATTTCACGACGCCATTTGCGTGAAAAGAAATTACTAAAGAAATTAAAGAAATCTTTTTCAGCGACAAAATGTTGTTTTCTACTTCCACGTGTGAATTGTTGCTTAACAATATCAAATTCTTGCAATCTTTTAACACCAGCACTCATGCTGGGCTTGCTCATTTGTAATTGTTCTCTCATTTCATCAAGTGTCATACTGTCTTCAAAGAGCATTGTTCCAAATAAGTTACCTACACTTCTATTGATGCCGTACAAATCCATGGTTTCGCCAATAGCATTAATAACGATATCCTTAGCTTCCTCTAATTGATAATCAGGGTTGGTCGAATGTACCAATTGTCCACCTCCGTTCAAGTCCTTATAGAGTTAAGTGAAAAATAAATAGTGAGTTTCTATAGTTTACCTTCCATATAAAAAAGATGCATGCATAAACCCCTATCATATTTAAACACATTTGACACTTTTTCAACTACTATGATAACATAAAGTTCATAAAATTCGTTAAATAAAAATTTAACAAACTTAACGGAGGTAATTTTAATGGAACTTGTAGATCATTTATCTCGTCTTCAATATATTGATGGAGCATGGGTGGAAAGCTCAAATAAGCAAACAAGAGAGATTATTAATCCATATAATCAAGCAGTTATTCTAGAAGTAGCAGAAGGAACTGCGGAAGATAGTGAACGTGCAATTTTAGCAGCAAGACGTGCTTTCGAAGAAGGCACATGGGCTAATGAAACAAGTGAAAATAGAGGTAAGAAAGTTAGAGCAATAGCTAATATGATTGAAAAACACCGTGAAGAATTAGCGAAACTTGAAACGTTAGATACAGGTAAGACATTAGAAGAATCTTATGCTGATATGGACGATATCGCAAATGTATTTAACTTTTTCGCTGGGTTAGCAGATAAAGATGGAGGAGAGATTATTGATTCTCCTATTCCGAATACAGAAAGTAAAGTTGTTAAAGAGCCAGTAGGTGTTGTAACACAAATCACACCTTGGAATTATCCTTTACTTCAAGCATCTTGGAAAATTGCGCCAGCATTAGCGACTGGTTGTTCTTTAGTAATGAAACCAAGTGAAATTACACCATTAACAACAATCCGTGTGTTTGAATTGATGGAAGAAGTAGGCTTCCCTAAAGGTGTCATTAACCTAGTATTAGGTAAAGGTTCTGAAGTTGGAGAACCACTATCAGCACATAAAGATGTCGATTTAGTTTCATTTACAGGCGGCATTCAAACAGGTAAACATATCATGAAACAAGCGGCAGATCATGTAACAAATGTTGCTTTAGAACTCGGTGGTAAAAACCCTAATATTATATTCGAAGATGCAGACTTTGAACTTGCAGTTGATCAAGCGCTAAATGGTGGCTTTTTCCATGCAGGTCAAGTATGTTCAGCTGGTGCAAGAATCATAGTAGATAACAAAATAAAAAAACAATTTGAACAAGCGTTAATTGAAAGAATTAAAAATATTAAATTGGGCGACGGCTTTAACCCAGAAACTGAAATGGGTCCAGTAATCTCTGCAGAACATAGAGAAAAAATAGAGAAATATATAGAAATAGCTAAATCAGAAAATGCCACTATTGCTATCGGCGGTAAACGTCCAGAACGTGAGGACTTACAAGACGGCTTATTCTTTGAACCAACAGTGATTACTGATTGTGATACTTCAATGCGTATCATTCAAGAAGAAGTGTTTGGACCTGTAGTAACAATCGAAGGTTTTGATACAGAAGCACAGGCCATCACACTGGCGAATGACTCTATTTATGGCTTAGCTGGCGGTGTGTTTACTAATGATGTTGGTAAAGCAGAACGTGTCGTTAACCAATTGAGAATGGGCACAGTTTGGATCAATGATTTCCATCCATATTTTGCGCAAGCACCATGGGGCGGATATAAACAGTCAGGTATTGGTAGAGAACTTGGAAAAGAAGGTCTAGCAGAGTACCAAGTTGAGAAACATATCCTTCGTAACACAAATCCAGAGCCTGTAAATTGGTTCGGTAAAGCGTAACGTTAATCACAAAATTTACGATGAAGCTTATAAATATGTATATCAGGAGGCTATATAAAAATGAGAGAAGCATATGATTATATTATTATCGGAGGCGGTAGTGCCGGATCAGTATTAGGTGCGAGAATTAGTGAAGATGTATCTAATAACGTACTTGTACTTGAGGCAGGACGTAGTGACTATCCTTGGGATTTATTAATCCAAATGCCAGCTGCTTTAATGTATCCAGCAGGCAATAAACTGTATGATTGGATTTATGAAACTAACGAAGAACCACATATGGATGGTAGAAAAGTAGGTCATGCCCGTGGTAAAGTGCTTGGTGGTTCAAGTTCTATTAACGGCATGATTTATCAAAGAGGTAACCCAATGGACTATGAAAAATGGGCAAAACCTGAAGGCATGGATAATTGGGATTTTGCACATTGTTTACCATACTTTAAACGTTTAGAAACAACATTTGGTTCAAGTAAAGATGATCCATACCGTGGCCATCATGGTCCGATTAAATTAAGAAGAGGTCCTGCATCGAATCCATTATTCCAAGCGTTTTTTAATGCAGGTGTAGAAGCGGGCTATAACAAAACACCAGATGTTAATGGTTTCCGACAAGAAGGATTTGGTCCTTTTGATAGCCAAGTTCATAATGGTCGTCGTGTTTCAGCTTCAAGAGCATATTTACATCCAGCAATGAAACGTAAAAATTTAGACGTACAAACACGTGCTTTTGTTACTAAACTAAATTTTGAAGGAAATAAAGTAACTGGTGTTACATTTAAGAAAAATGGTAAAGAACATACAGTTCATGCTAAAGAAGTCATTTTATCAGGTGGTGCGATAAATTCACCACAATTATTACAATTATCTGGTATTGGTGATTCAGAACATTTACGTTCTGTAGGTATTGAGCCACGTTTACACTTACCAGGTGTTGGTGAAAACTTTGAAGACCATTTAGAGGTATATGTGCAACATGCATGTAAACAACCTATATCAATGCAACCAAGTTTGAATAAATTGAAAATGCCATTTATTGGTTTGCAATGGATATTAGGTCGTAAAGGTGCTGCAGCATCCAATCATTTTGAAGGTGGCGGCTTTGTTCGTTCTAACAATGAAGTAGATTATCCAAACCTAATGTTCCACTTCTTACCGATTGCAGTAAGATACGATGGTACTAAAGCGCCAACTGCACATGGTTATCAAGTTCACGTTGGTCCAATGTACTCTAATTCACGTGGCCACTTGAAGATTAAATCTAAGGATCCATTTGAAAAACCGGATTTCGTCTTCAATTATTTGTCTACTGAAGAAGATAAACGTGAGTGGGTAGAAGCAATTAAAGTAGCTAGAAATATCTTGTCTCAAAAAGCTTTAGATCCATTCAATGGTGGAGAGATTTCACCAGGACCTGAGGTTCAAACAGATGAAGAAATTATCGAATGGGTAAAACGTGATGGAGAAACAGCATTACATCCATCTTGTAGTTGTAGAATGGGACCAAAATCTGATGAAATGTCAGTAGTAGATCCTGAGACATTTAAAGTACATGGTATGGAAAATTTACGTGTCGTAGATGCTTCAGTTATGCCACGTACGACAAATGGTAATATCCATTCTCCAGTATTGATGATAGCTGAAAGAGCTGCTGATGTAATTAGAGGTAAAAAACCATTAGAACCTGAATATATTGATTTTTATCGTCATGGTGTACATGATAAAGACGCAGGTACAGTAAAATAAAGTACATGCTATTAATATATAAGAACCTCCTATTTTCATTCGTAATGAATGAAAACGGGAGGTTTATTTTAGTGGATTGAAACCATTGGTTATGAAATAACAACCTCTTTAATTTATGAAGCTGAATACGCTAAGTTGAAGGTGTGTTTTCTTTAAACTATAGTACTTCAGTGACAGTGATTTAAGAACGTATTTTTCTCCAAGTATAGCCTGCGTGCAAGACTACTAGTTTAAACTATTTACACATATTGTACTTCAGTGGATCAAAGATGTAAGATTTTAAAAATAATAGCGCGCTAATCCATCATGGATTAGCGCGCTTGTTTGTACATAGCCATATATAAGCTATGCGCATGATATCTTTTAATATTTATTGATTTTTGGTAATTAAATCAGCGATTGCTTTAGCAGCATTACCATTTTCAATTGAGCAAAAATCATTATAAAATTTATCAATTTTAGGTTTATAATCAGTTTCAATTTGATTTAAATGTTGTAAATCTTCAGCTAGTTGATATGCATCTTGATAAATAGGACCTGGTAAATCTTTGTGATAGTCTAAATAGAAGCCTCTTAAATCTTTAGCATATTTATCTAGATCATAAGCAAAGAAAATTTGAGGTCTTTTTAATACGCCATAGTCAAACATTACAGAAGAATAATCTGTGATTAAGCAATCAGAAATGAGATATAATTCTGAGATGTCACTATAGTTTGATACATCGATTGCAAAATCTTCATAACCTCTTAGATCTAATGCGTTAGCAATAAGATAATGCATTCTTAATAGAATAACATAGTCATCACCAATTTTTTGCTGTAAATTATTTAAATCGATTTTTAAGTCGAATAAATATTTTCCTTTTTTGACAAATTCATCATCACGCCAAGTTGGTGCATACATAATTACTTTTTTGTCTTTAGGTAAATTTAAGTTTTCTTTAATTTCTTGAATGTAAGCTTGATCATTTGCACGATTAACTAAGACATCATTTCTAGGATAACCAATTTCAAGTATTTTTTCTGGTGGCATCCAAAAAGCTGTTTCAAATATCTTAGATGAATAAGCGTTTGGAGAGACAAGGTAATCCCATCTGCTTGTTTCTTCTTTGAAATTACGTTTATAGTTATCAGTTGTTGTTCCAGGCATACGGATGACTTTCATATCATTTGCTAAGCGTTTTAAAGGCGTGCCGTGCCAAGTTTGAATATAAACTTGGTTAGCTTTTTTATTTAGGTATAATGGGAGTCTTGCATTTGTTACCCAGTATTTTGCACTAGCGTAAGCTTCATAGTATGCGTTAGAACCCTTTTTAACTTTTTTGGCAGGTCCTGGTAAATAGACTTGATCAGGTTTTCTGAATACCCAAATAAATTCATAGTTTGGATGGTATTTCATCATATACTCATAGATATACTTTGGACTGTCACTATAATTTTTACCACCAAAAGCTTCGAAAACGATTGTATTCGGCTTAACTTTGTTTTCGCTATCTGTAAGTTGATATAATGAACGGTTTTTATTTTTTCGACGTAAAATAACATTTTTAGCTAAGCGTGCACGCTTTCTAAATCGATTTACTTTAAATGCCGGCTTTTTCTTATTAAACATAAGCATTAATGATTCTAAAATAAATAATGGTTTCTCGCTTTTGAATATTGTAGTCATTAACTGTCTTGTGACTTTTGGTAAAAGCTCACTATTTGATTTATATCTTTCAGGTGTTTTTCTTAATGATGGCTCAAACGAATCTCTATATAAATTTTTCATCTTAGTTTTAATGAATTTTTTGTTTTCTTTTAAAGGCGCACGTTTTACAGCGTCTGAAAAACTATAAACGTAGTCATTAAAAATAATATTGAAATCTTGAGTTGACAACGTCGGTTTTTCAAACGGATCATAAATTTCTCCTTTAATATAGAAAGGGAATCTACTGATTCTTACAAAACCGTTTGAATATTTAATGAATTCTAAGACGAAAGACCAGTCGATAAAGATATCTAAATCTTCATTGAATTTAATATTATGTCCACGCATAATTGCTGTTTTAAAAACGATATTACAAACAGAATGTTTACGTAGAAATTGATTTGATTTTGTTTTAGTGTTTAAATATTGCACTTTCACTAAATTTTGATCGACGTATTGTGGCACATCTAAAGTGAAAGAATGAATAGGTGCAATTAAAGCATCGTATTGATTTAAATGTTTCATATAGAAAGCTAACGCATAAGACGCAAGATAATCATCAGAATCTATAAATATAAAATAAGGTGATGTTACTGAATCTAGCGCAATATTTCTTGCATAAGCATGTCCGAAATTTTGAGTTAAATCAATTTCTTTAATTGAGATGTTCCAATCTTTGATTGTTTCAGTTGCAATAGCTTTTGAACTATCAGTTGAACCATCGTTCACTAATATTAATTCAAAATCTTGGAACCTTTGATTTTTTAAGCTGTTTAAGCAATTTTCAATATAATCTTCGGAGTTGTAATAAGTTACAATTACTGATACAGATTTCATTATTTTACCTCTTTTTCCATTAACTCTATTTATTATTTGAATAGCATACTTGTGCTGATAATATTCAAAATAATAGGGTGTTTTTTTAAAATAACTTCACCGTTTAGGAGTTAAAACGGATTTATTTATTTTACTACAATATAAATATATATTCAAAACATCAACTATTGCTTATTTTCAATTACAC
>NZ_PPRL01000004.1 GCF_002902235.1 Staphylococcus ureilyticus | reverse complement strand
ATATTAAGTATAATCGAGAAGAATATACTCAATTACTCACTATCAAAATGTGGGAACTAACACAGAAGTATTCTCCCCATCAATCTGTCTCATTACAACAATTTTTATATTTTCGTTTGAATTGCTATTTGATTGATTTGTTTCGCAGTCAGAAACAATTAGAAATTACAATAAATTCTCCAGATTTAAAAGAACGAGAAAATATTCTGTTTGATCAAATGAATCATCAAATTATATACCAACAGTTTTTGCAACTATTAACTACTAATGAAAAAAATTGGCTTAACTTAAAATTGCTAGGTTATAAACAATTTGAGATTGCATCAATGTTGAACTGCTCTATTTCTACAATAAAAAATTATCGAAAAAAGGTGCAAATAAAATACATTAAATATTACGGAATAAATCAAAAATAGGAGTTGGCAAATGACAAAGTTTACAAAATTATTATACCTCAAATCCGTTGTTGGAAATGAAATCATAACAGTCGGGCAATATACCACGCATCAATTTCACTATCCTACTTCAATCATGCCTACACTTACTTACCTTCTAGAAACCTATGGTTTATCACTATCTTATCAAACAAAACAAGCTAAACAAGTTTTAAAAATCAGAAAAATGGTCCCTATATTTATTAATCCAGATATTACTTTATTTCCGCTTAAAGCGAGACGCGCACCCTTGCAATATTATATCAATGCAAATGCGATTGTTGGGATTAAATCAAATAATGAACAAACAACAATTTATTTTGAAAATGCTACATTCATCATTGTAGATGCACCCTACACTTTTGTATATAAAAAATGGCAAGAAAGCATCACACTTTCTCACCTTTTAATTTAACGCATCATAGCGCTCTATTATGCTTATATTCTAATAGCTTCTTCGTAAAATAACCTGTTGCGACCTTAATTAAGTATAGACTAATCACCAATAATAGTAGCGCACCTATGAGTGTCAATACAACGATAATACTAGATAAATCAACTTCTGGTTTAATAAAAAATTGGACTGACGACAAACTTGTCAATAAAGCAAATAAGAATAATCCTAATAAAATAATATATGTAATTAAAATACCAATTAATAACATGAAGAAATAAGCTGATGAAACTACCTTTTCTTCAAAGATATAATTTTTCAAAAATTGATTGGAAAACGCAATCGGTCGATTGAGTTCTTCCTCATGGTTTTTATCCAAGACTTTCGATAACACTTGATCTAGTTGTTGTTTTTCTTTTTTATTTAAAAACCATAAATGCTTTTTAACTTTCTGTTTAAAAATATTTGCTTTCATTAAAGTTTCTCCTTAAAAGTATCACACTTATACTATCAATATACAGGATAAGTTATTTATCTTATGGTTTCAATAAAATTATAAAAAATTTTGCAATCAAATTATATTTTCTTTGCTTAACCATGCCATTCGATAGTTTTTTATTTCATTCAAGTAACCACATAAATTCAATTTATTCAATACTGCTTTAATCAACGCCAATAATGCATTGAAATACAACTTTCCATCACTTACCCAATAGTAAATGATTTCGCTTCTATAATCACTCAATATTTACTCGTTTCATTCATTATTAAGTCATAATATTATAACTTTAGTTAATTGCTTAATAATAAAATAACTTTTATTTCAGTAACTATACTTTAACTTTGAGTGTGTATAAGCAAGGTAGATGATAATAAAAACACTTTCATATGAATTCATTTTATGATGAATTCAATGAAAGTGTTTTTTCCATCATTTGGGAGTAGCTACAGAAATGAACTAACTGCGTTTACGACTATAAAATAGATAGACCAGAACTTTGGATATCTTTTGCAAAGCCTTTAACTGTATCAACAGATAATTCGTTTATATCGCGTCCTAAATTATTATTCACTTTTTTAACTACATCTGCCGGACATGTAATAATATCCGCGCCAACTTCATCAGCTTGGATGACATTGATGACTTCGCGACAGCTTGCCCATAATAATTTCACACCTTTTTTACTGTGTGTAACGTCAGCTGCTTCTTTCATCAATGGAATTGGATCTACTCCTGTATCTGCAATGCGTCCAGCAAATACAGACACATATGTTGGAACACCTTCTGTTACAGCATTAGTAATTTCTTTAACTTGATCTAAAGTGTAAACAGCAGTAATGTTTAAACGAACATTGTTTGCTGATAATTTTTTAATTAGAGAAATAGTTGATTCACCTTTTGTGTTTACAATTGGAATCTTAACAAAAACATTATCGCCATATTGTTTTAAAATTTCTGCTTCTTTTTCCATAGTTTCTAAATCATCTGCAAATACTTCAAATGAAATAGAAGCGTCAGGAATTTCGCGCACAGCTTCTTCGGCAAATGCTTTATAATCTGTTACACCTGCTTTTGCCATTAAACTTGGGTTTGTGGTAAAACCATCTACTTGTTTATTTTTATAAGCTGCTTTCATTTCTTCAATATCTGCACCATCTGCAAACACTTCAACATTTAAATTTGCCATTACTAATTCCTCCTGACTAAAATAAATAATTCTATAAAGAATTATTTTTATAACGGTTTAAACCATACACTTTATTTATACCACCTTTATTTCATAAATTCTATTTTTCTGCTTATAAATGATTAATTTCTGAAAATAATAGTATCAGTAACAGATCTAATATCACTAAAAACAAGCTTTATAATCTATATTGTTATTAACTAAAAACTTTTCTTATTGTAAATTTAGTTAACTTTAAGTTAATTTATGGTATTATAACTTAATAAATTGCATTAGGAGGTTATTATGGCACGTTCAAAACTTTATTTTTATTTATCATGCATTTTAATTATAATTAGCTTTTATTTTAATACTAGAAACCCTCTACTAAATATGCACTTTAATTCAATGATTAAACTCATTTTTGTTTGTAGTATTATCAATGCTATTATTTTAATACTTGCTATTATCTTTTCTGATAAATCTATTAAAAATTTACATGAAGATTCAGATTGGATTCGTCCAGTTAGCAAAATTTTACCTTATATAATATTAATTGTGATAGCAATTCATATCTTAGCTTCTCTCTCAACATTTGGTATTATTTTCTAAATCCTACTACAAAAGTTATACTACTTTTGTAGTTTATTTTTTTGAAAGGAAGATATCATAGTGCAATATTTATATATTTTTGTTGGCGGTGCCATTGGCGCATTCATTCGCTATTTATTATCTGTTTTTAATAGTACTGAAGGATTTCCAACTGGCACATTTTTCGCGAATATCATAGGTGCATTTTTAATGGGCTTATTAGGGTCTTTAGCGATACAGTATTTTAGAAACAATCCACTACTCAAAAAAGGTATAACTACTGGATTACTTGGTGCACTGACTACTTTTTCAACGTTTCAATTCGAACTTGTTGGATTATTACAACAACAAGCATATGTAATGTTAGTAACCTATGCTTTACTCAGCTATATCATAGGTATATTGGTTTGTTATATTGGAGTTAGAATGGGGGCGCGTTTATCATGACTCAGTTTTTTTTAGTTATGTTAGGTGGCGGAATAGGCGCAGTTATTCGTGCATTTGTTACTAATTTCTTTAACAATAGAATTAATAGTACTTACCCGATTGCAACACTTGTCGTAAATATTTTAGGTAGTTTTTTGATTGGTCTATGCATGGGACTGACTTTAAACGTTACTTGGATTAACACATTTTTAATTGTTGGAATTCTTGGTGGACTAACTACTTTTTCAACTTTATCATCTGAATTAGTTCAAATGTTAACACCAAACAAACAGATATTTCATTTTATTATTTATTCAATTTTACAATATGTAGTAGCGTTCATTTCATGTTTATTAGGATATTTTATGATTTAACTTACATAAAAAGAAAAGACCGTAAATATAGTTTTAATCTACTATATTTACGGTCTTATTCAAAATGCAATTACTCTATTAGTGTCCACTATACTCTGATGGATTAGGACCAATTCTTTTATCTTCGTTTAAACTGTCTAAACGTTCAATGTGTTCTTTAGTTAATTCAAAATCAAATACATTTAAATTTTCTTCAATTCTAGATGGTGTGACAGATTTAGGTATCACTACAACTCCATGTTCAATATTCCATCTGATTATAACTTGTGCTGGTGTTTTATTTATTTCTGATGCTACTGACTTAACTATATCATCTTCCAAAATTTGCGCATTCATTAATGGTGACCAGGATTCTACGTGTATATTTTGAACTTCAAGATATCTTCTCAATTCTGACTGTGTGAGATAAGGATGAAATTCAACTTGGTTAATTACAGGTTTAATTGAAACTTGAGCAAGTAATGCTTCTAAATGTTCTGCATTAAAGTTACTAACCCCAATATTCTTAACTTTATCATTTTTATACAAATCTTCCATACCTTGCCAAGTATCTATCATCAATGCTTCATCTAAGCCTGGCCAATGCATTAAATATAAATCTAAATAGTCTAATCCTAGCTTACTTAAACTAGTCTCATAAGCTTCCGCTACATTGCTGCGACCATAATCATCAAGCCATAATTTGGATGTAACAAAAAGATCACTTCTATCTAATCCTGTGGATGCTAATCCTTCTGCAATGCCTTGTCCAACCATTTCCTCATTATCATATATCATTGCAGTATCAATATGTCTATACCCATTTTCAATTGCATGTTTTACTGCATCCTTACATTGATCATTATTTTCAACTCGGAAAGTACCTAAGCCTATGATTGGCATTTTATTACCATTATAAAATGTTACAAATTCCAAATTTAAACTCCCCTTTACTATTAAACTATCTATAATAATAATCAAATTTATCAAACAATTAAATTAAAATGCCTAAATTTTAAATAATTTGTCTAAATAAATTACTTATATACTTAGATATAGACTTTTAACAAATAGCTATAGTCATAACCTTCTAAAAAATTCGATTCTTTTCCTAAACCAAAAACACATTTGTTAAGTTATTTTAATCCTATTGTTTAATGACCTATACATATATTGGTATTATATAGAATTAGAATAACATTAATAAATAGCAATTTAGATACATATATTTTGATAGGCAAATCAAACCAGATAATTTATATTAAAGTTTGCTCGTAGAAAAGTAAGTTCACACTTATAAAATACAAGTAAAAAAGCCCATAAATAAATTTTCGAAAAAATTCATTTATGAGCTATTATAACAAAATTTATATTCTTGATACTTTATTAGTTAAATGTTTCAATTTCATCCATCACACGTTGTAAATCTTCAACATTGTACTGGATACGACCATGAAAAACAAACTTATTAAAGTATTCATCAAGTTGTTCTGGTCCAACTAGCACTTTAGAATTAGTACTTTGTGCATAATTTGAAATTGTCACAGCACCTTCATCTTTAGGATTAAAATAAAGAATTGATGTCGGTGTGAATTTCAAGTTTAATTCTGTTTGTAATTCACCAGCTAGTTTTTCAATTTCATTTAAATAATTCGTATAATTTACAAATGATAAAGAATCTTTGTCATCATTTTGGTCCATAACTAAGGTTTGTGCCGTTTGTTTGTCAAGGTTTAACGTTTCAAACACTTGCTCCATCATCGGTTGTTCTTTGAATTGGTTAGCATTAATGCCATTAAATACATGACCTTTTAACAACTGTGAATCTATGAGATAGAGTCCAGTACGTGTGAGTACTAAATGACTTATACGGCGTATATCACTAAAGTTATTTTTCGGTAAGAAAATATTTGCCATGATATGCATATCTTCTGGACGAATACGTTTTTCATTAACTAAGCGTTCACGAATACCAATTAATCTCATATCCGTTACATACTCACTTTTATTTTTAGAGAAAAGTTTTAATGCATCTATTTCTTGCTCTTTTGCATTTACTGTAGCTTCATAGTCCTCTTTTTGTTTAGTAACTTGCTTTTTATTTTCAATTCTTTCTTTTTCTAACTCTTCATCATGTTCATCGCTAAGTTTTTGTTCTCTTGTTTTGTATTGCTCCTCAATGGTCTGCTGTGCTTTTTTCTTACTTTTCAAAGCAACTAAAAATAAGATCAAACAAATAACTGCTACGACAATTGCCACGATTAGTCCAATTTCCATCGGGCCAAATGAATTCATAACAACAACGCTCCTTTATGTGTTCAGTAACTTAATTATAATAGATATGAGTTCATCATTCGATAGTAAAGTTTAAAAAAATTAATTACGTCATGCTTATATTTCTACGCTATCTTTTAATAAATTTACTTTATCTAATTTTTCCCAAGGTAACAGTATATCTGTTCTTCCAAAGTGTCCATATGCTGCCGTTTGTTTATATATTGGATGTTTTAAATCTAACATTTTAATAATGCCTGCTGGTCTTAAATCAAAGTGAGTTCTAACTGCTTCTACTAGTTCTGTTTCACTTACTTTTCCTGTTCCAAAAGTATCTATTGCAATCGATACTGGTTCAGCCACTCCAATGGCATATGCGAGTTGAACTTCACATTTATCCGCTAAATCAGCTGCTACAATATTTTTGGCTACATAACGCGCAGCATAAGTAGCTGAACGATCTACTTTTGTAGGATCTTTACCGCTAAAGCAACCTCCTCCATGACGTGCATAACCACCGTATGTATCTACGATAATTTTACGGCCTGTTAAACCAACATCACCCTGAGGCCCGCCAATTACAAATCGTCCAGTTGGATTAATATAGAATCTTGTATTATCGTCAATTAATCCTTCCGGTACTGTTGGGTATATGACATGTTCTTTGATGTCAGCTTGAATTTGTTCTAAAGTAATGTCTTCCGCATGCTGAGCTGAAACGACAATTGTATCTATTCGATGTGGTTTATCTTGTTCATCATATTCGACCGTTACTTGAACTTTTCCATCTGGGCGCAAGTATTGTAAAATACTATCTTTTCGCACATCTGATAATCGTTTAGCTAATTGATGAGATAAAAATATTGGTAACGGCATATAAGTATCCGTTTCGTTTGTCGCATAACCAAACATTAAACCTTGGTCACCTGCACCAGTTGCTTCAATTTCTTCTTCTGATAAATTATCACGATATTCTAATGCATTATCGACGCCTTGTGCGATATCAGGCGATTGCTCGTCAATAGCTGTTAATATTGCCATCGTTTGACTATCGTAACCATATTTAGCACGTGTATAGCCGATGTTTTTAATTGTTTCTCTTACAACTTTAGGGATATCTACATATGTAGCTGTAGAAATTTCTCCTGAAATTAATGCCATACCCGTAGTCACGGTAGTTTCACAAGCAACCCGCGCATGAGGATCATCTTTCAATATTTCGTCTAAAATTGCATCAGACACTTGGTCAGCGATTTTATCTGGGTGCCCTTCTGTAACCGATTCTGAAGTAAATAATCTTCTATTATAAGTCATAAATTAACTTGCTCCTTTGTCTTTGATTACGAAAATTCTCTTTTATTGAGCTCATTAAAAAAAGCCTTCTTCACTATATGAATAGAGAGAAGGCCCTTATACGTCCATTCGCTCTTATCGTTCAGACGCTATTTGTCCGCAAACGGTTTGGCACCTTTCTTCGTTGTAAGAAGAGGTTGCTGGGCTTCATTGGGTCCATGTCCCTCCGCCACTCAGGATAAGAGAATCCGTTAATCACTATAGTACCGAAACTAAGTACTAATGTCAATTTGATATTTATTTAAATTACTTTAAAAATGGTGTGGACTAATCAATCATATGTGTTATACTCTGTAATTGTAAAGGCTTACATTAATTTAATAGCGTTGGAGGGATATAGTATGGCGGTAGATACATACACTTACACAAAAAAAGTTCAAAACATTTTGGACAAGAAGTCTTCATTATTTCAACAATCTACAACACAGTTGTATAAGAAAATTCTTAATAATAATGAAGGAGAACTAACCGAACTAGGTGCAATTAACGCTAAAACGGGTAAATACACTGGTCGTTCACCGAAAGATAAGTTTATTGTTAATGAACCATCATACAGAGATGATATTGATTGGGGAAATATCAATCAACCTATTGAAGAAGACACATTTTTAAAATTATATGATAAAGTATTAAATTATCTAAATGAAAAAGATGAATTATATGTATTTAAAGGCTATGCAGGTAGCGATAAAGATTCACAACTCAAACTAACGGTTGTCAACGAATTGGCTTGGCATAATCTCTTCGCACAAAATATGTTTATTCGTCCTGAAACAAAAGAAGAAGCAGAAGAAATTAAATCTGACTTTACGATTGTATCAGCACCCTATTTTAAAGCTGATCCAAATATAGATGGTACAAATTCAGAAACATTTATTATTACTTCATTTAAACATAAGGTCATTTTAATCGGCGGTACTGAATACGCTGGTGAGATGAAAAAAGGTATTTTCTCCGTAATGAACTACTTACTGCCTAAAGATAATATAATGAGTATGCACTGCTCCGCAAACGTTGGTGAAAAAGGTGATGTAGCTCTATTCTTTGGACTTTCTGGTACAGGAAAAACAACACTTTCAGCAGATTCAACTCGAAAATTAATCGGTGATGATGAACACGGTTGGAATGAAAATGGTATCTTTAATATCGAAGGTGGATGTTACGCAAAAGCAATCAACCTTTCTTACAAAAAAGAACCTCAAATATATGAAGCAATTAAATACGGTACAATTTTAGAAAATGTTGTTGTAGATGAAGAAGGCGATGTCGACTTTGATGACAACTATTACACTGAAAATACAAGAGCCGCTTATCCAATCAACCATATAGAAAATATCGTTACACCTTCCAAAGCAGCACATCCAAATACAATTATTTTCCTTACTGCTGATGCTTTTGGCGTTTTACCTCCTATCTCAAAACTTAGCAAAGATCAAGCGATGTATCACTTTTTAAGTGGATTCACAGCTAAACTTGCAGGAACAGAAAGAGGTATCACTGAACCAGAACCATCTTTCTCAACATGTTTCGGCTCACCTTTCTTACCTTTACATGCTAAAGTTTACGCAGATTTACTAGGCGACTTAATTGATAAACATGATGTGGATGTTTATTTAGTGAATACCGGTTGGACTGGTGGTAAATATGGTACAGGACGCCGTATTAGTTTAAGTTATACGAGACAAATGGTTAATCAAGCAATCACTGGACAACTAAGAGATACAGAATATATTCAAGATGATATGTTTGGATTAAATATACCAGTGGAAGTTGAAGACGTACCTCAAACACTACTAAATCCAATAAATGCTTGGAGTAAGCCAGAAGCATATAGAGAACAAGCTCAAGATTTAATCGACAGATTTAAACATAATTTCGAAAAATTTGGTGATGAAGTTTCAGATTTAGCACAAAATGGTGGCTTTAAATAAATACTTAATAAAGCACATGGACTACATTATAATTGTGGCCCATGTGCTTTATTAGTAATTTTTTTATTTTTTTCTACTTTATCCATCCATTGTTTAACTGTATATAACGCTGTTTTCATTGCAAATGGTCTTGGTACATGATCTTCATCCATTTGATAAAATGTTTGATAAGTCGAGCCAATATATTTCAATTGTGTTTCCAAATAATAGGCTTGGTGAATCCCAACTTGTTTATCTTTACCACCATGTACAATAAGTATAGGTGGACTGTCGGCGTGTATATTAGCAATCGCATCCCTTTGCTTATATGCTGTTGCTTGTTTCTTTGGATGTCCGATCATCCTTCTCAACATACCTCTTAAATCTATTCTTTCTTCATACATGAGGTGAATATCAGACACACCACCCCAAATAATAAAACTTGTAACTGGTAAATCTTGAAATGTAAGCAGACCTTGTAATCCACCTCTGGAAAATCCTATCATATGAATATATGCATCAGGGTACATTGCATTTAATATTCGAACAGCCACGGTTACATCATTTAAATCCCTACCATAAAATTCATCTTTACCTTCACTACCATTGTTACCTCTATAATAAGGTCCAAATACAAGTGTTTGAACATCTGAAAATTGCATTAAACGTCCTGCTCTTACTTTACCAACTTGTCCTTTACCACCTCTCAAATATATAACTATTCTTTTTACACTTTTATGTGGTTGCATTAATAAACCTCTAACATTAATCTCATCCACTTCATAAGTGACTTCATCAACAATATGGTCAGGTACTTCTATCGGCATTCTTTTTCTGTGAATAAAATCCAAGCTCGATCACTCTCTCTAAACATTTTAAAATTGCAGCATCTTTCAATAAATAACTTTTATATGCTTCTGAAATATCTGAGATACTATTGAAAATTAATGGCCCATCAGTTTCTAAATAATCATTTTTCGTTTGTAATCGATCTACTTTAACCATGAAAACATCTTTTGTAAAAGGTGTGCCATTTTGACGATTAACACAATATTGAGCAATATAATGTCTATCTTTAAAATTAATAAGCGCTCCTGTTTCTTCAAACAATTCCCTATCACACGCTTGTACACTTGATTCCCCTGCTTCTCTTTTGCCACCAGGAAATTCTATACCTCTTATTTTATGTTTGGTAAAAAGCAATTGTCCTTGATATATTGGAATAACTAAGACATGGTCTGCATCTGGTATATCATTTTCATCTTTAAACGATAAAAAAACATCATCATTTTCTTTATCTTTAAACTTCACAAACATCAATCTCCCTTTATATGTGTTAAACTATCAATGCGATGTAAATTGTTGGAGGCAAAATTTTATGAAAAAAATCTTTCTAGGACTTATCTATATATATCAACATTTCATTTCTCCTATGACACCAGCTACATGTCGCTTTTACCCAACTTGTTCTGAATATACTAGAGAAGCAATAGAAGTTTTTGGCCCCTTTAAAGGTACTTGGTTAGGTGTTAAACGTATTTCAAAATGTCATCCACTCCACAAAGGGGGATTTGATCCAGTACCTTTAAAAAAAGATAAAAAGCATAAACATTAATCAATCTGCATTAAATGATCTTTGTTTACTAAAGGAGGTTCAAAATAAATTGAACCTCTTTTTAATATGCCTGAATGTGCTACAATATCATTTTCAAAATAATAACCTTGTGGTGTAATATCACTTGGATAAGTGGCATACCGTGCTAATAAAGCTGTAAAATAACGACTTAAACCATATTCATACATACCGCCAATGACAAATTTCACATCTTTTTGTTCCAATATTTCAATGATTTCCATCACTTTATCAATACCACCGAGCCTGAATGGTTTTAATACCACAACATCGATTTTATAATTTTCAATATAATATAAAATTGTTTTCAAAGATACTGCTTTCTCATCAATAGCTATAGGTGGTAATTCCGTATCTTTAAATTGATTTACTTTTTCTATATCTTTAAAAGGCTCTTCTAAATAAAGAATTTCACTGCTTGAAAGTAACATGATTTTCTCAACTTCGTTATCTCTAACAGATTCATTGGCATCAATGACAATTTGAGGTTTAAATAGCAATCTCTGCAATCGCTTAACATCTTCTAAAATCGTTTCCGACCATTTTATTTTTATGCGTTGTGGTTGTGTGACTTTTAAGTCATTAATTTGTTTATCCGTTAGGCCGCTAACCGTGGCACCATAAGGCACATTAAATGTCTCTAATTGGAAAAAAATTTGATAACAGGCCATCACAATCATACTTCGTGTAGCTGGATATTTTTCCAAACATTGAAGCGCGTTTTGAACTTCCGAAAAGCATTCAAACTCAATGTTTTTAAAAGATTCAAACCACTTTATTGTTTGGTCATAAACTACTTCTATCGTTTCATCATCATACCAGTCTGTTTCAAAAGCGTTACACTCTCCAAAATAATGTTTCTGCTTATCCGTAATAAATTCAATAATAAGTGCTTTACGCTTGTCCAATTTTACCTTAGGAGTAATAATTGAATGTTTAAAATTATTATTACAAATATAAAGTTTCATTTCGCTCAATTTCATAAATTTTCACGCCTAATTTTTTAAATGTTTTCTTTGTAGTTTACCAGTTGATGTATAAGGTAATTCTGTTACTTGTTTAAAATATTTTGGGATTTTATATTTCGCTATATGTGATTTAAAATGTTCGATTAATGTTTCATTGGATAATTTTGTTTTTGAAACATAATATAAATAAGGTACTTCCCCCCACGTGCTGTCATGCTCACCGATACACATTGCATCAGTAATTGATTCGTGTAGTTTTGCTACAGATTCTAATTGATATGGATATATGTTTTCGCCACCGCTAATGATCAAATCTTTACGTCTATCATAAATCATTACATATCCATCATCATCTATTTCAGCAATATCTCCCGTTTTAAAATAACCATTTTCAAACGTATCTATTAAATCTTCAGGATATAGGTATCCATTCATAACATTGTCGCCTTTGATAAGCAGTTCTCCATGTCCTTGGTTATTCGGTTCTTTTATTTTCACAAAAACATTTTCACTTGGTTTTCCGACGGTATCATAACGCTCAGCTAACATACTTGGCGATGCTGTTAAAAATTGGGAACATGTTTCAGTCATTCCGAATGAATTGTAAATCGGCAATCCTAATTTCAAAGCATTTTCAATCAATGTACTAGAAAGCTTAGCCCCGCCTAACAATATCTTTTGAATATTATACGGTTGAGTCAACCCTTCATCCATTAACCATTTTAAAGTTTGAGGAACCAATGATACATGCGTTGGTAATTCTTTTTCTATTATTTCAAGCATCCTTTGTGAATTGAACTTCGCTGCAATACGTACTGTAAAACCTTGAATCAGCGCTCTTAATATGACACTTAATCCAGAAATATGATAAATAGGTAACACAGATAACCATCTTGTGTCTTGATTAAACCCTAGACTTTGTTTACAACCCAGTGCACTTGCATAATGGTTGCCAAATGTTTGAGGAACAGCTTTTTGTGGTCCTGTTGTTCCAGAAGTAAACATAATAGAAGCAATTTGATTCATATTGAATATAGCTTCATAAGTGTTATTAGAAACTTCACGTTTCAATACATCAAAATCAATTATGGCTATATCTTGTAACGTTAAATTGGTAGTAGTAATTACTGTATCAGTTTCAATAGAATGCAACTGGTTTTGTATTTCTTCTTTGGTTAAACGCGTGTTTAACATCACGATTTCAACACCTGCTAACCACAACGCATTAATCAAAGTAATAGATTCAATATGATTTTCTATATATATTCCTATACGCTTTTTCTTCAACTGTTTTATTTGATAAGCTAAACGGCTTGCTTCGTAATACATTGAAGCAAACGTGATTTTATTAAGACCATCATCAATAAATACTTTATTTCCATTTTGTTTTGCTTGCGTTTTCAACCAAAATTCCAATCTGTCATTCCTCCATCTCAAAGACTATTATAACGTTTTTACTTTGATTTAACAGTGTTGGTGCATTTTATTAGTTTCTATTACCGTAAATACATATTTATACTATTTGTTTACATTTCTTTTGTAAAATAGTCAAAATTTAAGTTGTATGCGATGAATTTTGGTGATATGATAATAAAAATGACTTCGTTTCAACTAATTATAAACACATAAACAAAACATGATCTGTAAAAGGACTCTTCATTATCATAATAGATTATTAAGGCATCAGAGGTTCGAATCCCACACTCTTCGTTTACTTACACCATATTAGATAAGAAGAAAGATAAACGTTTTTATTTATATATATGATGAAGGAGATCACAATAAAATGAAATTTATTAAATACGAAATTGAGCAAGGCTTGTACTACGACCTCATAACGATATATGCAAAAACAAACAAAAATACACCGTTCCATTTCACTTTTTCAGAAAGCCATACTCTAAAAGAAATAAGAGATAAATTAGAAGATATTGCAATTAAAATTGACAAACAATAATATTTGTTTAACGCAATCATCAAATAACGAAAAATCGTTACACTTATAATAAATAGAACGATGTCCTAAGATGGCTCATAATCCCTTAATCACAAAATCAAATATTAGAAATTAAGACGCAGTTTGCTCCCTAAGTTATTGTATAACAATAACTTAGAAAACATCAAAATTCATCTATAGTATCCAACAAAGTTATCGATAAATATAAAACCCGTTATACCAACGTTTTAAATAACGATGTATAACGGGTTTTATAGAATTAACGGAGAGTGAGGGATTCGAACCCTCGAGACGCTTTTGGCGCCTACACACTTTCCAGGCGTGCTCCTTCGGCCAACTCGGACAACTCTCCAATATAGAATTAAAAAAACAGAAGCGATATTTCACTTCTGTTTGTATGACCCCGACGGGACTCGAACCCGTGTTACCGCCGTGAAAGGGCGGTGTCTTAACCGCTTGACCACGGGGCCATGGCTCCACAGGTAGGACTCGAACCTACGACCGATCGGTTAACAGCCGATAGCTCTACCACTGAGCTACTGTGGATTAATTTGAATGGAGCGGGTGATGGGAATCGAACCCACAACATCAGCTTGGAAGGCTGAGGTTTTGCCATTAAACTACACCCGCTTGATAACGATTATGGGGCGGTTGATGGGAATCGAACCCACGAATGTCGGAACCACAATCCGATGCGTTAACCACTTCGCCACAACCGCCAAAAATAAAATGGTTCAGGACAGAGTCGAACTGCCGACACATGGAGCTTCAATCCATTGCTCTACCAACTGAGCTACTGAACCTTAATGGTAAATCAATAATGGCGGTCTCGACGGGAATCGAACCCGCGATCTCCTGCGTGACAGGCAGGCGTGTTAACCGCTACACTACGAGACCAAACTATGTAATTGCGGGAGGCGGATTCGAACCACCGACCTTCGGGTTATGAGCCCGACGAGCTACCGAACTGCTCCATCCCGCGTTAATATTATTAATGACGCCTACCTATTAAATATACCATAATATCATTACAAAATCAACATTATTTTAAAATTAATTTACAAATAATTAATTTATAATTAAAAATTAAATGTCATAATGAGTGGTTAAGCTCCCCTCATTTCTGAATACTTATTTAGTATATTAACTTTTGTAGCTTTCGTCAATGCTTTCATTAAAGTATTTTGTGTAAAAAAGGAATATAACTATAATATTATAATTTTAGTTAAGAAATGACACATATTTGTTTATTTTTATAGCTTACCCATATTTACTTAAAATATAAGTAAGCTATAAAGACTGTTCATTTTATAATTGAAATATAAAACTTATTTCCCCGTATTGTGCTGTATAATTATAGACCGTCGTATGTTTATTCAATCTATTTACTCATGATACCCATCATTTTACTTTGTAAATTTGTAAATGTCGTGAAACCATCATCTTCCATGAAGTGTCCTCCAAAATCAGTAATTTTACATTTGCCATTCAATTCATCCATTAAACGCTTTGTTTCTTTGTAAGAAACATGTTTATCGTCTTTTGCACACAAACCATAAAATTCATTCACTTTTTCTTTAACTTTATCATAGTTAATGATTTTATCATCTAATTTCAACGACTCATCAATCTCTTGTGCATCCTCTTTGAAACCTGAGATACTGAATAAACCTTCAATATTGTTTATGTTTTTATTTTGAATAAATTCAAGTGAAGCAATTGTACCAAAACCATGAGTTACAAAATAGGTATCCTGTTTACGTATATGGATCTGTTCATTCATAACATTGAGCCATTTGCGTATATCACTATTTTGTTCTTTCGGAATGTTAAAAAGTGTAACTACGTAACCTTCTAATGTAAGGTTATTTGCTAACCATTCATACCAATGATTCGTTGAATCACCTAATTTTGAATGTACTATTACTATATCTGTCATAAATCAATCCCCCGTTTACAAATATTACTTTTAAAGTATCTCATATATTTCACCAGTATTGTAAGTTTCAACTTAGTAAAAAAAGCCAATTCTACAATAACTAAAAATTAACAAAGTAGAAAATGACTTTTTTATTATTTATTTAGATTTCATCTAAAATCTCTTCAACCGCTTCTTTTCCTTGCTTTATGCAATCAGGTAACCCAACAGCCTCAAATGACGCACCAGTAATACGTAATCTAGGATAATTATGTCTTATATGCGATTGTATCAATTTAATTTGTTCAATATGTCCTACTTGATATTGAGGCATACTTTTAGGTAAACGATTTACAATACTAAAATCAGGCGAACCTTTAAAGGTCATCATTTTACTCAAATCATTTTTCACGATTTTCACGAGTTCTTCATCTGTATGATCGTCAACTACCGTATCACCTGGTTTACCAACATAAGCTCTAATTAACACTTTACCTTCAGGTGTTGTAAATGGCCATTTCTTACTTGTCCAAGTACAAGCCGTGATATTCGTATCGCTTGTACGAGCAATAACGAATCCTGTGCCATCATAATTGTTGATGATATTTGCCTCGTCAAATGCAAGTACGACTGTTGCTACTGTTGTAGAATCCATGTTTTTAAAATAATCAAAAGCAGGATCATTACCAAACCATTGTAAGAAATTTTGATGTGGCGTTGTAACTAAGACACTATCATAGATGCGCTTCTCATTGACTGTTTTAATTTCATATTTTTTCTGTGACGCTGTAATATCTTTAACAGCAGTTTGATATTTAATATTAACACCTTTTGCCACCAAATCGTCTCTTAAACATTCTATAAATGAACTCAACCCATGTCTAAATTGCTTAAATTGTCCTTTAGGTGCGCCTGGATAAAGTTCACGTTGTTTTATTCTTTGCGCCTTCTCATATCGCATTCCTTTAATAAGGCTACCAAATTGTTCTTCTCTTTCTTTAAACTCAGGGAAAGTACTCATTAAACTAAGCTCGTCAATATTTGTGCCATAAATACCACCCATTAATGGTTCTATTAGATTTTCTAGCACTTCGTCACCTAACCGCGTTCTAAAAAATTCACCAACCGACATATCGTTATCCATATCTATAGTTTTTTTAAACAAATCCATTCCAGCTCTTAACTTACCCAATGGAGAAATTAATTTGGTTTTGAGAAATGGTTTGATGTCGGTCGGTATTCCTAAAATAGAACCGCCTGGAATCGGATAGAGTTTATTTTTAGCATATATATACGATTGCCCAGTTTTATTAGTAATGAGTTGATCTTCAAGTCCTATATCTTTGGCTATCTCTGTCATAATTTGTTTTCGTCCTAAATAAGATTCTGGACCTAATTCAATGGTATAGCCTTCATTACGATATGTTTGTATTTTCCCGCCTGCTCTATTAGAAGATTCATAAATTGTGACATCGATGTCAGGTCTTTTTGATTTTATAAAATATGCACTGGATAAGCCTGTGATGCCTGCCCCAATAATTGCGATACTCTTAGTCAATGTGATTCACGCTTCCTTTAATAAACATTTTTAATTTCATCTACGATTGCACCAATAAATAGTGAATCTGTATTAGGCATTGCTGGACGGAAGTAATTAACGCCTAATTCATCACAAATTATTTTGCATTCATAATCATTATCATATAATACTTCCAAATGTTCACATACAAAGCCTACAGGCGTATAAATAAAGTTTTTATAATTATATTTTTCGAATAAGTTTCTAGTTAAATCTTGAACGTCAGGGCCTAACCAAGGTGTCCCAGTATTACCTTCTGATTGCCACCCTTCAGCAACGTGAGTAATGTTTGATTTAGCTTTTAATAATTCAGCAGTATCATGCAATTCATTCGGATATGGGTCATTATTTTTTTCTATAAGTCCTTTAGGTAAACTGTGTGCTGATACTACTAAGACTGTTTCATCATGTTCTTCTTTTGGTATTTGCTCTAAAGTTTCATTTACCTTTTCAGTCCAGTATTGGATGAATTTTGGTTGTTGGTAATAATGTTCAACATGGTTTAACGTAATACCATATTTATCCGCTTCTTCTTGTGCACGCTTATTATAGGAACCCACTGAAAAGCTTGAATAATGTGGTGCTAATACCACAGTAACAGCTTCATCTATGCCTTCTTTATTCATTGCCTTTACAGCATCTTCAATAAACGGATGGATGTGTTTCAAACCAATGTACAACTTGAACTCAACATCAGTATATTGATTATTCAACTCTGAACATAATGCCTCAGCTTGTCGATTCGTAGTTCCCGCAAGTGGTGATAAACCGCCAATAAATTTATATCTATCTTTTAAGTCTTGCAATTCTGCTTCTGTAGGTTTTTTCCCATGTCTAATATCTGTGTAATAAGCTTCTATGTCACTTTCTTTATAAGGTGTACCATAAGCCATTACTAGTAAGCCTACTGTTTTTGCCATTTTAAAATCATCCTTTTATTTAAATTTTTAAGATGTAGATGACATAATTAAATGTAAATCTTGTTCACCTTTTGTATGTCTAACTATCTTTGAGTATATTCGTGAACAAACGTAGTAATTCTTTTTAAAGTTTCGGGTTTAACTTGTGGAAAAACACCATGTCCTAAATTAAATATATGTTTACCATGTGCTAAGCCCTCATCTAAAATAGGTTTTAATCGCGCTTCTATAACTTCCCAAGGTGCTAATAGTAAAGATGGATCTAAATTCCCTTGTAATGTTTTAGTAATATTTAAATCATTAGCTTCTTTAATAGACAGTCTCCAATCTAGACCTAATACATCTATTGGTAAATCATTCCATTCATGTACTAAATGACTTGCACCCACACCAAATAAAATCACGGGTACATCGTATTTCGCCTTAATTCCATTAATTAACTTTTTCATTGCTGGTTTTATATAATATCTGTAATCTTGAACGTTTAATGCACCAACCCAAGAATCAAATACTTGTATGATTTCTGCACCAGCTTCTATTTGAGCTGTCGTATAAGTAATAGACATATCGACTAAATGATCCATAAGCGCAAACCAAGTTGCTTCGTCACTATACATCATTGCCTTTGTAAAATTATAATTCTTAGAAGGCCCACCTTCAATCATATAGCTTGCTAAGGTAAAAGGAGCGCCAGTAAAACCAATCAATGGCACATTCAATTTTTCTTCAGTTAATAATTTAATCGTGTCTAATACATATGGAACATCTCGTTTCGGATCAATATTCCCTAATTTTTCAACATCTTGTATATTTTTAATGGTATTATGAATTACTGGTCCTATCCCGGACTTAATTTCTACGTCCACCCCTATCGGTTGCAATGGGGTCATGATATCTTTGTATAAAACCGCAGCGTCCGTATTATAATTATCTACTGGTAAATGTGTTACGTATGCACATAATTCTGGCTGGTGTGTAATTTCAAATAAAGAGTATTGCTCTTTCAGTTTTCTATATTCAGGCTGTGATCTACCAGCTTGACGCATAAACCACACAGGTGTGTGCTTAACTTCTTTGCCCCTAATCATATCTAGGATTGTATTATTTTTATTATGCACCTTGTAATCCTCCTACATTATAATCATTCTTATTAATATTACCATATCCACTAATTTCCCGTATTCAATCAATAGAAATGTCATAAAAAAGACAAAGTGTGTTACTTTGTTATTCTTAATTATTTGACTATTGTTTTCTAACAGAAATCAATTATAATACTGTTAAAGTCTATTTTATATTTATTTGAAATATTAGAAGTATATATAGTAAATTATAATAGTTATGCAATGTTTCTTAAACAATTCAAGGGGGAAAACTTATGAAAATTTACGCATCTTACGGTACATTTGGTTATTTAAATCAAATTAGACTGAATAATCCGACACATCATCTACTACAATTTTCAGCTTCCGATTCTTCAGTTATTATAGAAGAAACAGAAGGTGAAACGGTTTTAAAACACCCGCTGGCTTATGACATCATTAAGTCTGAAGGGAATTTAGATGAAAATTACTTCTATTCTGTTATTTTTATACCAACATCAGAGGATCATGCATATCAATTAGAAAAGAAATTAGAAAATGTCACAACTGATTTCAAACAATTTGCAGGTTATAGAAGTTATCGCTTTTTAAAACCAAACCAAGGGTTAACATATAAAATTTATTTTGGCTTTAATAGTCGTACAGATTACGAAGATTTCAAAGCGTCTGCCGTTTTCCAAGACAACTTTGATAAACTTGCACTAAGCCAATTCTTTGGTTCTAGTGGTCAACATTCTAGTTACTTTGAAAGATATTTATTCCCAATTGATGACTATTAAATAAAAATCGCTACTCATAATTAGCATTAAGCTAAAACTTGAGTAGCGATTTTTTAATCTGTTAGCAAACTTTCTTGATATTTCAATTTTTTAGTTATATTTCTAATCGTCAACCATCCTACAAGAAAGAATATCAATCCAAAGAAACTATATTGTGGGAGAATAATAGCAAAAGTAACAATAAATATCACGCCTATAAAACACATTAATCTATTTAAAAATTGTTCATACCCTTTTATCACTTTACTATCAGATACCGGCCAAACTTGTGGCCATAAACCATATGCTTGTTGTGTATAAAATTGAGCCATTTGTAACAATATAATATACATAAATAGACTACCAATTAATAAAACTACGATGACTTGATGTAACCATATCATCATAACTAAAGCTATAATAATCAATCGTAATATAATATTAAATGCGTCTTTACCTCTAGCAAAACTTCTAATAAATAAATAAAGATACATATAGTTTTCATTAAATTTTTTAGGTTTCGGTTTCCACAATAACGGATCTAAATAACTTCTCCTTACTGCTTTCTCTTCTAATTGTTTTACATCCGTAAACATATTTACAAATTTATAATAATTCATATGATGTTGTTGTTCTGTATTAATCATATGCTCCCATGGGAACAAATAGTCTTTGTTTAAATATCTTATTAACAGAGTCAGAGCAACAAGTATAATAACTGAAAAAATACTTGAGATATTTTTAGGATCTAAGGCTACATAATAACCAGATGTAAATATCACAAACAAAATGCTAAATAAAGACCAACGTTCAAGACGAAATTTATACCACTGCCATTTTAATAATAAACCTAAGAGCGGAAATATAATTGCTAGTCCAGCAAAGATAATATAAAATCCAAACGTTTTGTTATTAAGCACATAAAATAATGGAAATAATATAATAATTAATAATATTTGTATAGGTAATCTAGTAACATAACTATACAGCAAACTTTTTTTCATATATTCAAACATATGTTTTTCAAATGGCAAGAGAAATAATTTATCTGCATCTTTCAATAAAGTCCTAATTGGGAACATGGAAGTAATGGCTGTGATTATACTAGCAATTAACGAATAATTAATATGTTTAGGCATTGATTTCAACCAATCTCCATAACCTAAAATAAATGCACCTAATAAAATCACAAGAAATACAGAAAAATGACCATTAAATATAAACTTATTATAATAACTTTTCTCTTTTGTGATTTGTTGTTTCCTTAAATCAAATAATTGTTTAGCTTGCTGTCTCATGAGTTCTGGCCACCTTGAGTAACATGTATATAGATTTCATCTAAAGTTTTACCACTTAGCCCTGTTTGTTCTCTTAATTCATCTATATTACCGAATGCTACGATTTGACCTTTGTCCATTATTAAAAATCTGTCACAGTATTTTTCGGCCGTTGCCAAAATATGTGTACTCATCAATACAGTTCTGTTCTCTTCTTTTTTCTCGACCATTAAATCAAGCATAGATTGTATACCTAAAGGATCTAATCCTAAAAATGGCTCGTCAATGATATATAGTTCTGGATCCACAATAAATGCACAAATAATCATTACTTTTTGTTTCATACCTTTAGAAAAATGACTCGGAAATATATCTAACTCATTTTCTAACCTAAATGTTTTTAATAATGGATTTGCTCTTTTCATAGCTTCTTCTTTATCAATATTATACGCCATTGCAGTCATGTTAATATGTTCTTGCAACGTTAATTCATCATATATGACTGGTGCTTCCGGAATATATGACAACTTACGTCTATAAGCTTCTACATCTTGTTTGATATCAATATCTGAAATTGTTAACCGCCCTTCCATCGGCGTTAATAAGCCTAACATATGTTTAATAGTGGTACTCTTCCCAGCACCATTCAAACCTATCAGTCCAACAATTTCTCCTTTTTTTAATTCAAAATTTATATCTTTTATCACAGGTCTTTTGCCATAACCGCCTGTTAAATGCTCTACTTTTACTGTCATAAGGCACCTCCACAAATAGTATTGTATCAAAAATCAAACATTGTTCATAAAGTTACTTCAAAAAATGACGGAATTTAATCAGTAATGCTATAATAGTTACTAAACATCTGACAAGGAGTGAAAATTTATGTCTGAAACAATCTTTAGTAAAATAATTAATGGTGAAATTCCTAGTTATAAGGTATATGAAGATGAATATGTTTATGCATTTTTAGACATCTCTCAAGTGACCAAAGGTCATACTTTATTAGTTCCTAAAAAAGTTTCTGCAAATATCTTTGAAACGGATAGTGAAACAATGAAACATATAGGCGTTGCTTTACCTAAAGTAGCAAACGCAATCAAAAAAGCATTTAACCCTGATGGTCTAAATATTATACAAAATAATGGTGAATTTGCCGATCAATCTGTCTTCCATTTACATTTTCATCTGTTACCAAGATATGAAAATGAAGTAGATGGTTTTGGTTATAAATGGGAAACACATGAAGAAAGCATAGGCGATGAACAAAAGAAAAAAATTGCACAAGAAATTGCAGCACAATTTAATTAATTATGCTTACCTGATATGATAAAGGGTATATTAAAAATATTAATGACTCAGAAATTTTAGAAATGAGGAGAATTTTTATGAAAACAGCTCAATTATTACTAGGTCTTGGTGCTGGTGTTGCAACTGGAATTGGTGTTGCATTAATGAATCGTGATAAGAAAAATTCAAACCAATTTGAGACAGAAGCGCGCAGACCTACGGGTGCTGAATCTGAATTTGATAAAGAAATCAACACTATAAAGCAAAATGTCAATGATATTGTAAATTACATTTCACAAATCAAATCAGAAAGTACTGAAATTGGCAGTACTATTGGTGATGAAGTGAAAACGATGATTGGTGATTTTAAATCTGATATCGATCCTAATATTGAAAATTTGCAATCCCATATTGAAAATTTACAAAATCGTGGCGAAGAAATTTCAAAAGCATTTGAAAAAGACAAATAATTAACTCAATTAACTAAGAGTTATAACTCACTTGAAAACCTGAGTTATAACTCTTTTCTTTATTACAATAAAAACATCTATGCCTTTAAAATGATACTGAATTAAAAAATATATAGTACTCTCATCTTTCTTTGATTAAGAACTATAATGTCCTTACATTATAGTGTTTTGAGAACTTTTCAAACTCTAAAATTAACTTAAAGTTAAACTTGACGACTGTAAGAATACGTTAGATAATACGAAAGTATATTCAATAAATTTTAAAAAGGAGTATGATTGCGTAATGTATTTATGTACACGTCAAATAGATATTAACGCTCGTTTTGGCATACCTAGAATTGCTTTCCTTAGTTTTGTTACTACAATTATCACATTTTTAATTGCATACGAACTTTTATACTTCTTTTCAAATACCAAATTAACAGACGACCACTTTTTAATATTTTTAATTTTAGTAGTGCTTTTGTACCCTTTACATAAATTAATCCACTTATTGTTTTTCTATCCCTATCGTAAGTCATTTAAAAAATACAAATTAGTAAAACATAAGTCTGTGCCTTTTTATAATGTGTATGTAAATACACCTGTTAATAAATATTATTTTTGTTTTGATTTAATCACGCCAGCTTTATTTATAACGATTGTTTGCACATTTATAAGTACTATCATCCCTCAATATGGTCATTATTTAATGTTTTTAATTGCTTTGAATTTAGGTTATTCGGTTATGGATTTTCTTTATTTAAAGATCATATTATTTTCAAATGAAGGTGCTTATGTTGAAGAACATCAAACTGGTATTAATATTTTAAACAAAGTATCACCCTATACGAATCATGAACTTGATTAAGCAAACAGCAATGTTTGCTTTTTTTATTCGCTCTTTTTCATATAAAATGGTTACAACTATAGTCGTATATATTAGGTTTCTAATTGGTGAAAACGACTTTATATGTTATATTTACGTTGTTATTCTTACAAAAGGAGTTCCCAATCATGAAAACATTTAAAAAAGTTATAATTCCTGTTACTGCTAGTGCATTATTATTAGGTGCTTGTGGTAATAGCGCTACAGATTCTAAAGAAGATACAATTATTTCATCAAAAGCTGGCGATGTTAAAGTTGAAGATGTAATGGATAAAATGGGTGATGAGCAAGTTGCAAACACATCTTTTTCTATATTATTAAATAAATTGTTAGCAGATAAGTATAAAGATAAAATAGACACGAAAGATATTGATAAAGAAGTTGAAAAAGAACAAAAACAATACGGTGGCAAAGATCAATTTGAAAGTATGTTAAAACAACAAAAAATGTCACTTAGTGACTATAAAGAGCAAAAAAAATTACAATCATATCAAAAGGCACTACTGAACGATAAAGTGAATATTTCTGATAAAGAAATTAAAGAATCTACTAAAAAAGGTTCGCATATTTTAATTAAAGTTAAAGAGAATAAAGATGACAAAGAAGGTTTATCAGATAAAGATGCAAAAGCAAAAGCAGAAAAAATCCAAAAACAAGTATCAGAAAATCCTGACAAATTTGGAGAAATTGCCAAAAAAGAATCAATGGATAAATCTTCGGCTAAAAAAGATGGTAGCTTAGGATATGTTATCAAAGGACAAATGGAAAAAGATTTTGAAAAGGCGCTCTTCAAACTTAAAGAAGGCGACGTTTCAAAAGTAGTTAAAACAGATTATGGTTACCATATTATTAAAGCAGATAAAGAAAATGACTTTGATAAAGAAAAAGGTAAGCTAAAATCGCAATTAATCCAACAAAAAGTACAAAAAAGTCCTAAATTACTAACAGACGCTTATAAAGAACTGTTAGATGAATACAAAGTAGATTATAAAGATAGAGATATTAAAAAAGCTATTGAAGATTCCATTCTAGACCCAGATAAAATTAAACAGCAACAACAGCAACAGCAACAACAGCAAGCGATGCAACAAGGTGGAGCTGGTATGACCTCTGGACAATAGAATCATAATTCACAATTAAACAAGGCAAATGCTAATTTCTAGGGCATTTGCCTTGTTTTTTTATCAATGAAACTAACTTATATTTACTTATTAATTATGCTTGGATACATATTTTTCGAGACGAATGTATTTTATCTCTTGCGCTGATATATAGCACAGTATAAACTCATATTCACTCTACTTACATCAAGTCAGTCGATGCTCATGAATAAAAACGATTATCTCATCCCTACTTCTACTTCTTACCTTCTAATACGACATATTAATTGTAAATAATCACGGTCAGAAACGAATGATTTTACATATAAAAAAGACTAATCCACGCTAATGAACTGCTCCCTTCAAAGTAGACATTTAAAAATGTAAACTTTGAAGGGAGCATATCAAAATTTGGATTAGTCCTTTACTTTCAAAATGTTTCAATTTTATTTTTTTAAGCGTATATTTTCCGTATCGCTTAATCTAAAGATGTTGGATTGTAAAATTGTCTACCCTCAAGCCCAAAAATACGTTCAGTAAATTGACCTTTTGGCGTTTTCTTATATGCTTTTTCAAACATATTCATTTTTGCATCAATGTTATCGATGAAAAACAAAATTTCTGCCTCTTTCATATGTGGTAGTTTCGGAGAGCCAAATTCCATTTTTCCATGATGTGCTAAAATCATGTGACGCAGTAATAATACCTCTTCACCTTCTATATTTAATTCTCGTGCAGCATCTGCTACTTCATCACTGGCAATAGAGATGTGGCCCAGCAAATTACCTTCAACCGTATATGTTGTTGCAACAGGACCACTTAATTCTTTAACTTTACCTAGGTCATGTAAAATAATAGAACTATATAATAAACTGCGGTTTAAAAGTGGATATATATCACAAATAGATTTTGCGACACGTAACATTGTTAATACATGATAACTTAACCCACTTGAAAAATTATGATGATGTGTACTTGCTGCAGGAAATGTAAAAAATTCTGTTTGATATTTACGCAATAAATGTCTTGTAATGCGTTGTAAATTTGCATTTTCAATCTCTAACATATAATGAGAGACTTCTTCTTTGATTTCTTCTGGTGTGAGTGGCGCGCCGTCTACGAAATCATGTATGTTTAAATCTGCTTCATCTGAAGCTAATTTAATTTTATTAATTTTCATCTGTTTACGACCACGATAATTAATAACATCACCAATAACGTGTACGATTTTTTCTGGTTCTAAAACACGCATATCTTCCTTAGTAGCAGTCCATAATTTGGCTTCGATGTCCCCACTTTTATCTTGAAGATATATCGTCATATAGTCTTTTCCTTGAGCAGTTACGCCTTGTGTCGCTTTATGAATCAAGAAATAGTGATCAACTGAATCTCCAGGATTTAATTTTTCTACATTTCTCATTATTTACCGCCTTCCTCAGGTTTATTCAAAGTAATAATTTGTTTTGAAGGCACACTTGTATCTTTGACACATGTAAAGTATAAAATTTGATAATCATTAGGCATTTGTCTTAGATAATTCATCATCGTTTCTTTTCTATGTTTATCAAAATGTACAAATGCATCATCAATAATTACAGGGAATGGATAGTAAGGTTTTAATGTTTTAATTAAGCTTAATCGCAATGCGATATATAGTATTTCTTTAGTAGACTGGCTTAATTCAATTGGTTCGTACATTTGACCATTCACTTGTTTTACCATTAAATCTTCATTCGCATAAGTTACTTGTACATAATTTCCATTTGTTAAATGTGCAAAGATTTCTGTTGCTTCATTTATCACTTGTGGTAAACGCTTATCTTTAATTTGTTTAATATGTCCTTCCACTAAAGATTGTAAGTAACTAAGACTTGCCCAATCTTTTGCTTCATCATTCACTCTATTTTTCAAAATATGGAACTTATGACGTAAATCCGCTAACGTTTTGTCTGTTTCCATATCCGTGATTTTAGCTTTTAAATCACTGACTTCTGACTGCATTTCTAAATATTGATCATTATAATGATCAACTTGTCTTTCTAACACTTCATCTTCTTCAGATAGTTGAGCATATGTTTTTTGACTCAGCATAGAACTAGCTTCGTAATTATAATTTTGGTTTTCTAGATATTTCGTTAAATCATTAAATCGGTTTAATTGTTGATGATAAGCCTGATATTGAGCATGCTGATGATAATACGATTCTTCATCATTTGCACTTACAAAGTTAAATAACTGTGATATCACATTATTATTCTCATGTAAGCGATGTTTAAGCTGTGATAATTCACTTTCTATTAATGTGATTTGTTCTTGATTCCTATTCCATTTATCTAAATTAGTTGTTTCTTCTTTTAACCATTGATTTACGTCATGAAATAAAGATAATGTGTTGAAAGAAGTAAATTGATTTTGGGTTACTGCTTTTGCATGTTCATAAAATGTATCTAATGCCTGTTGTAACTCAATTTTTTGCTCGTTCAATTCAACAGTATGATTGTCATAATCCTTAATTTTATTCATCGTCGCAATACTATCAATAATGAGTTCGTCTGAAATTTTATCAGATAAATGTAATTCATCTTTAATTTGGTTGATCTCATTCTCTGACTTTGAGTATTGTTGTTGTGCAGATTCTAAATTGGAAGATAAATAATTTGCTTTTTTATCTAATGCCTCTTTCGTTTTAATAGCATTATGGAATTGCTCGCGAATTCTATTTTGATCATCTAAATCAAAGTCCAAATTATAATTGGCTTCTAAATCATTAATTTGGTGTTGCAAATCTTCAATTTCATTAGAAAATGTTTCACTATGCCCAATCTCTTTCGTTTTAACTAAGAAGATACCCACGATAAATACAAGAGATAGTAATGCAAATACAATACCAAAGACCAAATTAGCTGAAATAAATGAAAAGATAGTTAATCCAACACCAACAACTGCTAATATAACGAATGCAAATCGAAAAATATTTTGTTTACGTTCATTTTCTTGTTGTTCTTTATCAAAAGCTTCTTTCATTTTTTGATATAAATTATTCTTCTCTTGTAGTTCGAATACACGATTGTTATATTGTTTTTTCTTTTCATAGTTTTCATCAGACACAATATCTTTTTCCAATGCATTCATCTCAGTTTGATTTGTTTCTTTATCAATTTTATTTTCTTCAATATTGCGTTCTAATTGTTGAATAAAAGCAGTCTGTTCTTGCTTATTTTTAATTTGATCGCTTACATGACTCTTCATTGCCTCTGAACTGTCGACTTCATGGTATACATCTTGCCATCCAATATTAGATTTCAAGCCTGATTTTTCACGTTCTTTATCTTGAATTTCTTTTTTAACTGATTTTAATTCGTATTCTTTTTGTTTAATTTCATTTTCTTGTTGTTGTATATGGTTAAAAGCATCAATATCAGATTGCTTAGGTACATTGATTTTTTCGTTTTCGCTTTTCAAGTGTGCTAATCGCTCTTCTCTTAAGCCAATATCTCTTTTTAAATTTTGTGTTTGAATTTTTGCAGATTCATAGCGATCGATGCCTTGTTCAGGAAATGTGACAGGTTCTATATTTAATTGGGTTTCCAATGTTTTCCATTCTTGTGTTTGCTCATGTAAAGCTAATTCCTTTTGTTTACGATCATGCATTTTAGACAATTGGTTTAAATTCTGTTTCAAATTTTCTAAGCGTCGATCTGCTTTATCTTTATCGTCTACTAAACGTTTGTAAGATGACAATTTTTCTTCTTCTTCTCGAATTTGTCGCTCTAATGACTTCAATTCTTCAAGCTGTTGGTTAATAATTGGATTTCTGCCATTTTTCTTATATAGCGCTTCTTTTTTATCATTCAAAATCTCACGCATGCTAGTAAATTCTGTTGATCCTAATGCACCAGCCTGGAGTAAATAGTTTTGTAATTGTTTTTCATCCATATTTTTATGAATATTTTGTAGGCCTAAGACATCAAATGAAAATATACCTTGATATGTACGCTTTGAGATAAAATTAAGTTCTTTCTTTAACCAGCTTTCATCTTTAATGGCACCATTCGGTAGATAAACTTTAACGTCTCCAGTTGCTGCACCTTTGATACGTTCAATTTCTATCAAAGAACCATCATCTTGAATCAATGTAAGTTTCCCGCCGTATTGATTGCCTAAACGTGGCTCTAGTCGTGGTTCATTTTCTTTCTTAGTTGGAAACCCAAAAAGAATGGAATGTATAAATGCCTGTATCGTAGACTTACCTGACTCATTTTCCCCATAAATTTCTGTAAAATTTTCATCAAACTGAATAGATCTTTGAATGAATCTACCATAACCATATATATCTAATGATTTAATCTTCACTTTACTCCCCCCTCATATCTGACTTTAATAATAATTCAGCGCGTTTAATTAATTCTCGACGATCAAAATCATCATAATTTTCTAGGTATTTGGAAGCTTTTGGATTAAGATATAAATCATTCATAGCTAACTCATAAACTGAATTATCTTCTATCAAATCTGCTGAAAATTCTTTGACAAGGGTCGTTTTATCATCATCTTTATTCTTTATATTCAGATCTTCTATAAACACAAAATTATGCTCATTTTCTTCATATTCACTAATCATTTCATGCACTTGCATTAAATCTTGATCAGAAATAATTTCATCTGAATTAACATTTACTACTAATTGATAAATTGCTTTACCTTCAGCTCTAACGTGTGATTTAAAATCTTGTATTGCGTCAAACAACCCCTGTTTTGAAGTCATGTTTGTATCTATTTCAGCCTTTTCAAAACGAATAAACTGTGTTGGCACAAATTTAGCATTTAGATGTAAATCATCACCCTCTACTAATAGGCAACCTTTTTCTCCAGTTTCTTTGAAATGACGACCTTGAATATTACCTGGATAATGAATTTGAGGCATATCGCTTAGTTGTTGTCGCTCGTGTATATGACCAAGTGCCCAATAATGATAAAGTTTATTGTTTAAATCTTCTAATCTAAATTCAGTATATCGGTCTTTTGTGTTCGTTTTGCTATATGTACCATGCAAAATACCTATGTGAATACCTTTTTGACCTTGACTTGACGGATAGGCATCAAGTTTATTTTCATAGCTCGCTTCATTTTGATAACTGAAACCATGTAAATATATTTCTTCACCGTTTTTAGTAATTGTTTGATATGTTTCTACATTTTCAGAAAAAACCGAAACGTTATCTGGCCACTCAGTTCCTATAGATGAAGATAATGGATCATGATTACCATGACAAAGATAAACAAATATTTGTTCTTTTGCCAGTCTTTCAAATTGCTCTTTTAAGAACACATCAGCACGGAGGGTTCTGTTATGACTATCAAATAAATCCCCTGCTATAATCATAAAATCTACTTCTTCATTTAACGCTAAATCCACGATTTTTTTGAAACTTTCATATGCGCTTTTTTGCATATCTTCAAATATCGATTGACTTAAGTAGCTTCTAGACTTAAATGGACTGTCTAAATGTAAATCTGCACAATGAATAAATTTAACCATATATTTATAGTTCTCCTTTATTTAAAGGTTTTTATAAAAAGCATGAAAAACAGGCATTGATATTAAGACTTAAAAAATGGACTAACACCTATGTACACGCTAATACCTCGTATCTCTTTATTTTACCACACCGACTATTGTACAGTCGATAAAACAAAAAAGCTGAAACATAAATAAATGTCTCAGCTTTAAATTCAATATTAACCATGATTCATTGAATAAAACATGAACGATTATCCAGCAATTAAAGAATTCATTTATTGGCATCAATTCTTTTGTATGTCATTTCTCAATATATTGAGTTTATCATACATATGCTTGAATAAAAGTATATATATTCCTTCAAACTATGAATGTTGCCATATATTAATTTCGAAAATCATTATATGGCAACACATTAAATATTTTTAAATTTTTATAAGAACTTTAGATTACTTTTAAAAATAAACATTCTGATTAATTAATTAGTCAGCGTAAATTTCATCTAATGGTTTAACAATGATTTGATTAATTTCTTGGAATACTTGGCTCATGTTTTGCTCAGCAGCCATTAATTCTGAAATGTTAGAATCATTTTCGATTTTTTGTGCTTGTTCTTGAGCTTTTTGTAATTCCTCTTCACCAATTTCTTCACCTTGCATTTGTTTTTGTTGGAAGTTTAATTGTGTTTCACGGAATTCATCAAAAAGTGCTTTTGATTCATCATTTTCTTTTACTTTAGCATAAGCTTTTTGAATTGCTTGATATTCATCACTTTCTCTTAAAGCTTGTTCTAATTGATTTGCATGATCGTATAAATTTACTGCCACTGTGCTTCACTCCTTTATTTGTATATGTGTTATAACCACATCGATATTACAATAACATAATTTAATATGTTATACAAAAATTGCAATTACACCTTGTAATAAACCTATGATGCCGCCTAATAAAAAGCCTAAAAGCATAATTAATTTCAACTCTTTATTTGCGATATCTATGATTAAACGTTCAATATATGCTAAATCAAATGAATTTATTTGTTCTTCAACCATTTGTCTTAGGTTAACTTTTTTCATGATTGGAGAAATATGCTTAGATCCTTTATCAATAATTAATTCCGTAAGTTGTTTTGAAATTTTTGTTTCTAAGAATGTTATAAATTCTGGCATTACTTCTTTCAATGGTCGATTCGATATACTATCTATGTTTGCATAGTTTATTAGTAAATCGGTAACCGTTACCTTAAGCGAGTCGAATTGATCTTCATTGATGACATCTACTAACGCTTTTGATTTAAATGTAGCGTATTCATTTTCAATAATCTGTTTTGCAATTGCTTTAGCTTTGGGGTGATTTGTTAATCTAATCAATTCATGTTGTATTCGATCTGCAATACTTTCTCTTGTCATAAACATCTGTAGCAAACCTACGATTTTACCTTTCTCATTAAAGAAAGTATCTAACATAGATGCTATATCAGCAGCACCTTTTTCTGATTTAAGATAGACGCGTGCGCGTTCAAACAATAACTCAGGCACCCCATCTACCTTTGCATCAATATTTTCTTCAATATCTGAAGGAATCATTTGTTTTATAGTGGTTTCTTTATGTTCAGCATAATATTGTTCTAATTTATTATTGATAACTGAATACATTTTATCATTAGTAACCTGTACAACATCAACATCGAAACTTTTCGTCAACGATTGAATCGTCACATGCTCTGTTTTTAATTTTTGAATCTGTTTTAAGATTAATGATTCGATTGCTTCTCTTGATTTAGGTGCATTTAATTTTGACTTAATTAACGTTTCAGTCAATAAGTGTTCTTCAATAACTTGTCCAATTTTATCTGCAATTTCTGCTCTTCTTTTAGGTATTAACCCAGGTGTAAAAGGAATACGTTTATTAAAAATATAGTAGGTTTTAAACGGATGAAATAACATTCTTACAGCAATTACATTTGTGACGCCACCTATTATTGCTCCAATAATCATCATCGCTATAATTATTAAAAAAGCGTGCATAGTTAATTCTCCTTCAAATAAAATTTGTTATAAACTGAAGGTACATTCATATCAGTCATTTTTACATTGTATAACATATATCAAAAAAATGTGTATACTATTTGTTATTTCCTAAACAAAGTTGTTTGCATGCATGGACTGCTAGT
>NZ_PPRL01000039.1 GCF_002902235.1 Staphylococcus ureilyticus | reverse complement strand
TTCAGATGTATTGCCAACTTTATCTTTAGAAGTAACTTTGATATCTTCTCCACCTTCTAAATCTACATTTGATGGAATTTCAACTGTATAGTTACCTTGATCATCAGCTGTTCCTGTTGCCGTTGTGCCATCTGGGAACGTTACTGTGACCGTTGAGCCTGGTTCAGCTTTACCAATAATTTGTGTATCTTCACTTGTTACTTCGTTTATTGTTGGCGCATCTGGTGCTGTTGTATCTTTAACCGTTGTTTTAACTGGTTCTGTTTCATTACCAGCATCGTCTGTGGATGTAACTTGTATTTCTTCCCCGCCTTCTAAACTAACTTCATTCGGAATTGCTATTGTATAATTCCCTGTTTCATCTGTTTCACCAGTAGCTGTTTCACCATTTGGAAATTTGATTGTTATTGTAGAATTTGGTTCTGCTGTTCCACTAATATTTTTATCTTGGCTAGTTACACCATTAACCGTTGGTGGTGCAGGCGCTGTTGCATCTGTTACTGTTGTTGATCCAGCATGAGAAACATTACCTGCGCTATCTTTTGATGTAGCACTGATCGTTTCTTTACCTTGTAATCCTTCATTTTCTGGGATAGTTACAGTGAAATTCCCATCTTGATCTGCTTTAGTTTCCACAACTTTGCCACTTGGGAATGTCACACTAACTGTCGAATTTGCTTCTGCTGTGCCTTTAACTTCTGTACTTACACTTGTCACATGGCTTATTTGTGGTGCATCTGGCGCTGTTGCATCTATGACTTGAGTGCTACCTTTTTGAGAAACGTTACCTGCTTTGTCTTTCGACGTAGCTACTATCGTTTCCCCACCTTGTAATCCTTCGTTTGCTGGAATATCTACTGTGAAGTTTCCATCTTGATCTGCTACTGTTTCTGCAACTTCGCCACTTGGGAATGTCACACTAACTGTTGAATTTGCCTCAGCTTGCCCAGTCAATTGCTTACTATTACTATTGACATCATTTAATATAGGAGCATTTGGTGCTGTTACATCTGTTACTATACGTGTCGCAACAGATGATTCATTACCAGCTTTATCTGTTGCTATTGCTTTAAATACTTCTCCACCTTGAAGAGTAACACCACTTGGTATATCTACTGTATATTTACCTTGACTGTCAGCTGATACTGAAACTTTACCGCCACCTGAGAAAGCAACAGTTACTGTTGAATTAGGTTCTGCTGTCCCAGTTACTTGTGTGGCTTTACTTGTTATTGGATTTATCACTGGTGCGTCTGGTGCTGTCGCATCTGTTACTGTAATTTGATCTGAAACTTCACTTGTTTTTCCACCTTTACTAGCTGTTGCAGTTAAAATAGTTCCAGCTTTCAATGGTTGATTCAATGTTAAAGAGGCTGCTGAACCATCATTAGGAATTTGAACTTTTCCAATTTCAACATTGTTATTATCTTTAATCGTAACAGTTGCACCCGCTGCACCATTAACTTTAATTACTGTATCATTGTCATCAACTGGATTAATTGATGGTGTTGGTACCTTGGAAATATCAATAACTTCGAATGTATTCACTTCATCATTTTCATAATTAGGTGAATCGATTGCGATAGTGTAGGTGCCTTCAGGTGATTGTGGTATAGATACTGAGAAAGTGCCATCAGGATTGACTGTTGATGTACCAATGACTTTTCCATTTGCATCTAACACTTTTGCAGTTTGAGTTGCTGCACCTTCTTTTAATGGAACTGACCCAGTTACAACTCTAGCCTCATTTGTAATATCGGCCGCATCAGGTTTACCTACTAATGGTGACGTTTTATAATTGATGACTTCATCACCGTCATTTTTACCATCTCCATCTGTATCTTCGTTTTCAGGATCTGAAAGTGATACTTGTCGTTCATATCGATCTAGTAAACCATCTTTATCATAATCTTGTAGTGCTAAAGTTGAAGTCCCTAACGTATTATTTATTAAAAGATTATTACTATCAGTTAAATAACCTGCGAAAGTAAAATCTTCTTTTTGTTTTGTTGTTTCTCGAATAAGATTACCTTCAGAATCATATTCTGCATCTTTAGTTAATATATTATTTACACTTTGATTTAATTTAATTACAATACGAACGCCTACTGTTTCAGGTAAAGAATTGTTAAACTCGATTAATTTATTTAAGTCATTACTAGTAATTGTGCCATTACCGATACTATCAAGCTGTAAATCAGCTACTTTGTCTCCAGCATGATAGGTCTTGTCAAAGCCTGAAAGACCTTTGTAGTCATATCTGTGTAGTTCTACTCCTTCAATATAAGGTAATAAATCTTTATCTATTTGATAGTTATATGACCATTGTTTTCCTTTAACTTTAGAATATGCGAAAATACCATTTTTCATTATTTGTTGATCAATCAGTATTCCTCCGTGTTCTCCCACAGAACCATCATATGTAGCAGAGCCGCTACTTGCTTTAAATGCATTACTATTTTCTGGAGAAAGGTTATTTTCTAATTGACTTAAATCTTTGTCAGCCGTAGTTAAGAAATAACCGCTACTTTCAGAAGTCTTAACAATTTTATTAGATAGTGAATCTCTAACAAACATTTGATAATTCAACTTATTATTACTTAATTCTCCAGATGCATTCAAAATGTTACCCACTGTATCATCTAATTCTATTTTACCGTTAGTCGCTGTATACTGTGATAGTATTTCAGCGCCTCCGAACAAACCATCATTTGCTCTGATAAAATTAATTTCCCAAGTATTAGTGAAATCACCGTTTTCATCTTTTAATCTTATAAATTCAACAGGGGTATTTCTACCACTAGGATTAGCAGATATTTTTATGACATGACTTGCTATTTTCGGATCCAATTTCAAATCAATTTTATAGCGATCCCCTGAATTTGAGCCTGACATGTAACTATGAATATCAAAAGGAATGACATTGCTGTCTAGAGTCTTTTGTGAATCTAACTTACTTGGATCAAAAATCAATGATGCAAATGTATAGTTGTCCATATAGCCCATTGATTTTTCAACTTTTTCATTTTGTTCTACTGCTGCTCGTAATGCAGTTGGCGTAGCCATTGAACGCAACAAAGTACGTTTTGGAGTGGCTAACGTTTTCGCTTTATCTTGTTCATTCGAAAGTTGAATAATTGAAGCCTTTAAAATTTCAATATTTATTGCTTCATCAGTTGTATTTTTATAATCAATATCAGCGTTTTCTAAAATTGCTTTAGTGTCTTCTGTTGAAAGCTGACTATTTAAATAATCTTCAACTGCCTTTTGTTTATTCTCTGTTTCTGACAGTTGTTTTGTTAATTTTGATTGTGTGTGATTACTCGTTTCAGGATTTTTCGTCATTTCTGTAGTTTTTTCATCATCAGAAGATGGTTCAGTTGATGGTTGTTTATCATTTTGCCCATCTAAATTTTCTGTTCTAGTGCCTTCTTTTGTATTATTAGAAGTGTCAGGATTTTTTTCTAGTGATTTTTCAGTTGGCGCTTCATTGCTAGATACATCTGTATCTTTTGTTGTTTCTGTTGTTGTTTCTGTTGACGTCTCATTTGTTGAATCTTTTACTTTATTGTTATCCGTTGTTGTTTCATTACTTTCAGTTGCTCTTTCTTGATCAGATTCTTCTTTGTTCGTACTATCTTCATCTAAATGTGAAGTATCACTGTTTTCATCTTGTTTTGTTTCAGATGTATCTGCTTTTTCTGTTGTTTGTTTATTCAAAACCTCATTTGTAGATTCATTCTCGTTTGTAGACTCATTAGTGTTATTATATTCTTCTTGTTGACCTAAGGTTGCGTCGTTATTATCTGGCTCTTTTTGATTCTTACTTAGATCATTATCAGTTTCTTCTTTTTGTAATTCATTTTCAGAATTTTCTGTCTTTTCTTCAGTAACATTGTTTTCACTGCGACTTAACGTTGTGTCATTTTCTTCTACACTTTTTATGTCTTGCACATCAAGTGCTTCACCTTTATCTGAATCATTAGCCTTATTATCATTCGTAATTGAGTCTAATTCAGCAGCTTTTGCTTCACTACTTACTCCAAATACAAGTGTCGCCCCAATCAATAATGATGCTGTTCCAACTGTAAACTTTCTAATAGAGTATTTATTTAACCTATTAGGTAAAAATCCTTGTTTGTTTTTCATCTTTTCCCACCTCAAAATAAACTTTATCACAATTTAATTCTACTCAATTAATTCGAAAAATCAAGATATTTCTTAAAGGTAAGTTATTAATATGAAAAAATGTCGCAAATTACAGTTGTTCACCATTTTAAATTTATATGTTTTAGCATGCCACAATCAAGATATTTTCAATATTGTTAATTTCTATATAGTTTCAGAAATTCTGTTTTACGAACAATTTCCTCCATTAAGCATGATAAAAAAATTGTTTTAAATTGTAAAATTAATTAAACAATGAAATGCCATACAAAAATAAAGAAGTTTTCAATCGTTCATATAGAGTTCACAATCTTACATTATATTTAAATTAAACATTCATTACAGGAGGTCGTTAAAATGAAAAGATTAATGTTCAGTTCAGCATTTTATACATTATTAGGCATGCTAAGTGGTTTATTTTATAGAGAGATGTCAAAAGCAGAAAACTTTAGTGGTTATTCGCAATTAAACGTAACACATACACATTTACTTGTTTTAGGTACAATTATGTTTTTAATATTTATGGTGATAGAACATCAATTAAAACTTACTCAACACCCCACTTTATTTAACTATTTCTTTTATGTCTATCATATCGGTGTATTATTAACGGTTGCTATGCAATTTGTTAATGGTATAGCAACTATGAAAGGTTTTGAAGTGAGCCCTGCTATTGCTGGTATTTCAGGATTAGGTCACATTGCTATTTCTATCGCTTTCATTTTATTCTTTGTATTATTAAATAAAAGTATTAATGTCAATTCTAAATAAACGTAGATATAATTAAAGGTCGAATCACTTTTCTAAACATAGAAATCGATTCGACCTTTTGACTTTCATATTAACAATAGTAAAAAACCTAAAATTATAATAAACAAGTAAATCCATTTTTCAAAATTATGATAAGTCGTATGGTTTATAAGATACTTTCCAACAACAACTGAAATAATCAAACAAGGTATGCTCAATAAAAATAATGATACCGTTTGACTGGTCCATATTCCTCCAGATGCTTGACCGATCACTACGAATATAGCTGTAATTAAAAAATGGGCTTGTATTGTACTTCTAAAATCTTTAATATGCCAAGGCGACATTGTGCCATAAATGACAACTGGTACACCATGTGAATTATACAAACTTCCTAATACACCTGAAATCATACCTGTTAGGCTTGGCCATATGTTAGATTTTAATATGATATTATATCTATTTTTAAAAAAGGTAATTTTTCCAAACGCATATATACCATATAATATTAAAAATAACCCAAGCATAATTTGTATAAATGAAGTTGCAATATGCTGTAAAATCAAAATACCAAGTGGAACACCTAATAAACTCCCCAACAACATTAATAATAGTACTTTAATTTTTATATTTCTATAATCTAAAAATATATTTAAACTCGCTACTGTTAGTCCAGCCAACCCCACCAGTGAAATAGATGTATGTAAATTTAATCCTATCAATGCTAAAAGTGGCATACTCACGAGTGCTTCCCCAAAACCAAAATATGTTCTGACTAATCCACCTAAAAATATAGAAATCAAAATGTAAACTAAAAATAAATCCATGCTTTAACTCCTGATTCAATGCGTCATCAATAACAGCCATATCTCTTCTATTAATATTATGTTACTTATTAATTTATTTTGTTAACACTTACTAACGCTTATAATAATAACATTCATAAAC
>NZ_PPRL01000038.1 GCF_002902235.1 Staphylococcus ureilyticus | reverse complement strand
AAGTAAAATCTTTTTTAAACGTTTGAATAATAACATAAATATTAAAGAAATTATTATACCTTTTACTATATTAAAAGGTATAACACCTGAAACTATCACAATTTTTATATTTTCAACTACATTTGATAAATTCATAATTATCCCATAAAGTGGTAATAAAACAAAATAATTTAAAATACTTAGAACAATCGTCATAACAATCGTCGCTATTGTAAATCCAATGATTTGTGTTTTGACTGTATGATTATTTTTAATTATATAAAAGGCACTTAAAATAAAACTAGCGCCAGCTAAGAAATTAGCAATTGGTCCAACTGGATCCCCTATATTAAATAAGAAATTAAGTAAATTTTTTATAAATAATATAATAATACCAGCTACTGGTCCTAAACTAAAAGTTGCTAATAGAGCTGGAATATCACTAAAGTCTAATGTTAAATATGGTGGTAAAAATGGGATTGGAAATTTGATAAACATCAAAATAAATGACACCGCACTTAACATACTTATCGTAATAAGTCGCTTGGTTTGTTGTTGCATATTCAATTATCTCCTTCCATTCATCTTACTTAGAAAAGGAGGATTTAATTGCACAACAAAAACCCTCCATCTTCTCCCATCCAGACTATACTGTCGGCTCTAGAATTACACTAGATCAGCCATTTATCTTTTTAATAGATAAATGGGTCGCAGGCTTCAATTACTGCCGGTTGGGAATTACACCCTACCCCGAAGATGAATTTCTTAAATTTTATAAATATATCATAGCCTATTACTCAGATAAAAACAATAGACCTGCTTATGCTAAGTAAATTACATAATTTATGAAAAAGACGAGATTGAAAATCAATAGTAATGTATTGACTCTCAATCTCGTCATTTATAGAACACACGTGCTTGATTTACATTAAGATTATAAATTAAATTACATTTCACTTTCTATGATTACTTTAATAGTCATGTATCTTCATATTCTTCTGTTGGTTTTGGTAATTTAATTATAAATGTTGTGCCTTTGCCAAGCTCACTCTTAACGTCTATCGTACCTCCATGTTCATCAATAATCATGCGACAGATAAACAGACCTAACCCAGTACCTTGTTTACCTCGTTTACGAGCAGTGTCGACTTTATAGAAACGGTCAAATACTTGTTGTAAATGTTCTGGAGCAATACCAGATCCTGTGTCTGAAATGTATAAAATATTTTCATTTTCTGACTCTTCAAAACTAATCGATATTAAATCACCAGGTTCTGTATATCTAGTAGCATTATCTATAAGATTAGTTAAAACCTGTTCAATTCTATCGGTGTCGAAATACCATAATTGATTGTGTGTATTTGGATTTAAATTCATCGTTAACTTTAAGTCATTTGCTTGTTTCTGGTATTTTTGTTGCATTCTATTAAGCAGTGGATCAATTGGCTGTTTCACTTTCTCTACAGTTAGCCCTTCAGCATCCATCCGTGCAACATTGAGCAACTCATTTACTAATCGATTTAAACGTTTTGTTTCATCAAGGACAATGGACAATGATTCATGTATTTCGTCTGGTTCTGTTACAATACCATCCACTATCGACTCTGTATATCCTTGTAGCAATGAAATAGGTGTACGCAATTCATGTGATACATTAGCAATAAAATCTTTTTTCATTTGATCAATATTATGTTCATTGGTCATATCACGAATAATAGCTACAATACCACTTCTGCCATCAGGCTGAATTTGTTCAATATAACTTGTAATAATAACAAAATAGCGTGTGCTAATTTCATATTCTTCGAATTGTGTTTTTTTGGATTTAAATGTTAATTCATTTTGACGATCAAGTTTGTCTAAATCGTGTGCATCCAATATTTTTAAAATATTTTGTGCCATCTTGTTTGATATAATTATTTCTTGTTTATCATTGAAACCTAGAACGCCTTCAACCATAGAGTTTATTAAACTATCTCTGATATTTTTTGATGAGGATAATGCGTCGATGTGTTGTTGTATTTCCGAACTCATCGTGTTAAAAGCACGTGATAACTCACCAATTTCATCTCGAGAATTAACAGGAACTACTTGTGTATAGTCACCTTTAGAAACTTTTAATGCTTGAGTCCTTAAATTTCTAAGTGGTTTTGTAATTCGAGATGATAAGAAAAAGGCGAACACAGTAGTAATAGATAAAAAGATTATAGCAATAATTAAAATAATGACTGTAATCACATTATTGGTATCTTCTATCGTTTTCAAATCTTGATAGATAAAAACACCACTATATTTACTATTATGTGCACTCGATTCTAAATTTTTTGATGGATAACCTATTAAAACATAAGTTTTTTGCTGTTTATTTATATCTATTGTCACGTGCTCAGATATCTGCTTTCCTTTATCGAACACTTTTTCGTAGTTTTTATTACTTTTTATTTCTTTGAACATCTTTTCTTTTGTCTCATCATTATTGACGCTATCCATGTGTTTATGATTCATGATAATAAGCCCCACTGGACCCTCGATAAGAGACTTACTATGCTTTATGGCAGTCGTTTTATCTTCTGAATGCTCAACTAAATGACTGATTCTTTTAGCATCTTCAAGTAATGAATCTTCTGTTTCTTGCGTAAAGTAAGATTGTATAAACGTTATAAGTGCTGCACTTAATAAAATTAAAACTGTCGTTACTATAAAAATTATAGTTAACCACAGTTTTACTACTACATTATTGAGGCGGTTCATTTTCAGATTTAACCTCGAATTTATAGCCAACGCCCCAAACAGTTTGAATCATTTGGGCAGCTTCATCAGAAACGCGATTTAATTTCTCTCTTAAACGTTTTACATGTGTATCAACAGTACGCAAATCTCCATAAAATTCATAATGCCATACTTCTTTTAATAGTTGCTCACGATCAAAGACTTTATTTGGCGTTTTTGCTAAAAAGATTAAAAGTTCATATTCTTTTGGCGTTAAGTTTACTTGGTTGCCATCAGCTAGCACGCGATGAGCATCATTATCAATCACAAGATGTTTAAATTCTATTAGGTCTCGTGCATGAGGTTCACTTTGTTCTGTATGTGCAACTTGAGTTCGTCTTAATAGCGCTTTGACACGTAAGACCACTTCACGTGGTGAAAATGGTTTTACAATATAATCATCTGCACCGGATTCGAAACCTTCTACGCGGTTTGTTTCTTCTCCTTTAGCAGTTAACATAATAATTGGTGTTTCTTTCTGTTCTCTGAGTCTAGCTGCTACAGTAATGCCATCCATTTCTGGCAACATTAAATCTAACAAGATACATGCATAATCATGTTCCATTGCCATTTTGAATGCTTCTTGTCCATCTCTAGCTTCATGAGTTTCAAAAGATTCTCTTTCTAAGTACAATTTTAATAATCGTCTGATTCTATCTTCATCATCAACGATAAGTATTTCGTTTGACATAGGTTCGTACCCTCCCACACTGCTAACTTCAATTTCAACCATATTATATCATAGGTTGAGCTATAAAAGTGTTTATGAATGAAAAGTTTGTGAAAAAATTATCAATATCAGGATTTTGTTAAAGGAATGTCATAATTATTGTCCGTGTTCTGCAATTTGACGTAATATTTTTACTTCATGCGGTGTAAGTACTCGGCCTTCGCCAGCATTGAGTCCTTTCAAATTTAACGGTCCAAATTCTATGCGTTGTAGTTTTGATACTTGATGCCCAAAATATTCAAACATGCGTCTAACTTGTCTATTGCGACCTTCAGTTATTGTAATTTCTACAAGTGTCGTATTTTTATCTTTATCTTGGTTTTTAACTTTAACTGTCGCAGGTTGCGTTTGCCCATCTTCTAAATTAATGCCTTGTTCTAATGCTTTAACTTCTTCACGCATGAGATACCCTTTTAATTTAACAACATATTTCTTTTTGATTTTATAACGTGGATGTGTCATTAAGTTAGTGAATTCACCATCATTGGTAAGTAAAAGTAGCCCTGATGTATCATAATCTAAGCGTCCTACAGGGTATATTCTTGTCTTAATTTGTTTGAAATAATCAGTAACGACCTTTCTACCTTTGTCATCAGAAACGCTAGTGATAACTTGTGAAGGTTTATAGAAAAGAATATATAGTTTGTCTTCTTGTTCTAATTTAATGCCTTCAACTTCTACTGTATCCGTTGGTTTTACTTTAGTACCTAATTCTGTTTCGATTTCACCATTTACTTTCACTTTACCTTCTGTAATTAATGTTTCCGCTTTACGTCTTGAAGTATAGCCACTATTTGCGATACGTTTTTGTAATCTTTCTGTTTCTTTATTCATTTTTTTCTCCTTTTTGATTTACTAAATTACTGAAGAAAGCTTCTATTTCCTCATCTTCTTCATCCGTAGTTGGTAAATCATCTAATTGTTCAATACCAAATACATTTAAGAATAGTTCTGTTGTATATAATTGTTGGCTTCTAGAATCTGCCTCATCTTTGGCTTCAATTAAACCTCGTGCTATCAAGGTTTTGACGGCTCCGTCCGAATTTATACCTCTAATCAATTCAATATCACTACGAGATAATGGCTGATTGTATGCGATTATCGATAAAGCTTCCATAGCTGCTTGTGATAATTTCATTTTTGATTTTTGTTCAATTAACTTCTCAATAAATTCTGACGCATCTTTTTTGGTGGTTAAGACATAATTTTTACCATAATGTTGGATCTCTAAGCCACAAGCGTCATATTCATTGATTAATGTATGAAAACGATGTTGGTCAATGTCTAAAATTTCTAGTATTTGCTTTTCTTCAAGTCCTTCATCACCTGCAGTATAAAGTAATGCTTCTAGGATTCCTTTATCGTTCAATGCCATAATTAACTCCTCTTAAAATATTAATATCGTCAAAACTTTTTTGTTGTTCAATATTTACTATTCCAGATTTCGACATTTCTAGTATGGCGAGGAAATGAGTGACTACCATTTCCAGTGGTTCAGTAAAATTAAATAAACTAAAAAAGTTGAATGATTCATGTTTTTGCAAACGTTGAGTTACTTGTGTAGTAGCTTCTTGTATTGTGAACGTTTCTTTTCGAATATCAACGGTTTTGGGTGTTTGGTATTCCACACGATTTTTCACTTTTTGATAAGCAATGATGAGTTCTGTTAAATCAATCGTATTATTAGGGTCCCAAGTTTCATTTGATTCTAAATGTGTTAAATCCGTTGGGTGTTTAGAATAATACTTCTCTCTTTCTGCTCTTTTTTCGTTTAATAGCACTGTATATTCTTTATAGTTTTGATATTCAATTAATCGCTCAACCAAATTTTCACGTGGGTCATCTTCTAAATCGTCAACTTCATCTGAATGAGGCAAAAGCATTTTGCTTTTTATCATTAGTAATTCTGATGCCATAACTAAATATTCACTTGCAACATTAATTTCTAATTGACTCATCGCATGAATATATTGCATATACTGTTCTGTTAAAGATTTCATTGGTATATCATAAATATCAATTTCAAATTTTTGAATAAGATGCAATAATAAATCTAAAGGACCATTAAAGGCATCGAGTTTTACTTCATACATTTTATCTACCTCATATTAGCAAGTTAAGTGCTTAATTCACTAAAATATTATAGCATGTTTAATACAAACATTTAAATTCGGAGCGATAATCATGTTAAAAATTGCACTTCAAGATTTTTATTTCCAATTCCATACAAAGCAACATTACTTTCTTTGTCACGATATTTTAGAAGACGCCTGGAAAACAAATCCAAATTACAATAAAGGAGATGCTGTCGTAAGTCTTATACTGACTGCAACTGGCGCTTATCATTACCGTAGACATAATTATGTAGGCGCCTATAAATCATTTGGTAAGGCATTAAAAGTAATAGAAAAGTACGACTCAGCAATTAATATTGGACTCGATATAGAAGCGTATAAAGCGCTATTAGTCGAATTAATTAATGCTACAAAGAAGGAGAAATCTTTCGAGCCTATTCATCTCCCATTAACTGCGACAATGGAGCAAGTTATATTACAACAATACCCGCATTATGCGATGACATATTATAAAATTGAAGATGATTATATCATTGACCACCATTTAAAAAGAGATAGAACTGAAGTCGAAGCAGCAAGAAAACGCGCTCTACAAGCTCGAAACAAATGGATATAAGCATTAATCTTATATGAATATATTTATTTAAATAATGTAACTACAATAAAAAACACAGTCTAGTTATTCAATAGAATAAACCAGGCTGTGTTTATGCTCTTGGATGAAATTCATTATACATTTTACGAATTTGTGATTTTGAAACATGTGTATACAATTGTGTTGTAGATATGTCAGAATGGCCGAGCATTTCTTGTACTGCACGTAAATCTGCTCCATTTTCAAGTAAATGTGTGGCAAATGAATGTCTTAATGTATGTGGTGTTAAAGTTTTTAGTATATTTGCTTTGATACCATTTTGTTTAATCATCTTCCATATGGCTTGTCTTGATAAAGGTTTACCGTGCATATTTAAAAAGAGTGTATCAGTTACCGTATTTTTTAATAATTGTGGTCTTACTGTTTCTAAATAAGTATTTAAGTATTCAATCACTGTATCTCCTAATGGCACAATTCTTTCTTTATTTCCCTTACCAAAAACACGTATAAAGCCCATAATTAAATTAACATCTTCTAACTCAATTTGAATCAGTTCTGACACACGCATGCCAGTGGCATAAAGTAATTCTAACATCGTGCGATCTCTATATCCGTTATTTTTGGATAAATCAGGTGTTTCTAATAGTCTAAGTACTTCATCTATTTCTAAAACATCTGGTAATTTACGATCATATTTCGGCGTTTCTATTAATACTGTTGGATCTTTTGCTGCATATTTTTCTCTTAATGCAAATTGATGAAAACTGCGGATAGTGGAAATGAAGCGTGCTAACGATTTTGAAGATGCGCCTTCATCATGTAAGTGACCCAAACATTCTTGAATAAGTTGTCTATCTACAAAATCAATATGACTAATTTTGTGTAATGTTAAAAATTCATCATATTTTTTTAAATCTCTTCGATATGCACCAATTGTATTTACACTTAATCCTTTTTCTATTTGTATAAATTTCAAATATTCATCTATAATATTTTTCACTGTACTACCTCTGTTTCTGAAATAGTATTTTTAAAATTATTTTCCTTTTGCTTGGCACGATGCACAAATACCATGGAATGTTAAACGATGGTCTAATATTTTAAATTCAAATTCATTTTCTACTCTTTCCTCTACGCGAGGTAATAAGTCTTCTTCGATTTCTTCTACTTTACCACATTCCATACACACAAGATGGTGGTGAAAATGCTTTGCTCCTTCTTTTCTTAAATCAAATCGTGCAACACCATCACCAAAGTTTATTTTATCCACTACCTTTAATTCTGCTAGCAATTCCAAAGTACGATAGACTGTTGCAAGTCCTATTTCAGGTGCTTTGTCTTTAACTTTTAAATAAACATCTTCAGCACTTAAATGATCTTTTTCATTTTCAATTAAAACTCTCAATGTTGCCTCACGTTGTGGCGTCAATTTATAAGATGATTGTTGTAATTGTTGCTTCACGCGATTTAATCGTTCTTCCACGGAAGCCTCACTCCCCTACTAATAATTATAATCATTTTAATTTAGTTATGATATATATATTTAAAATACCAATAATTGATAAAATTCGCAAGTATTCTCGACTCTTATTTATAATGATTATAATTAAGTAGTAAATGTTGTAAAGCAATAATGGTTTTTGCATCTTCCAATTCTTTATTATCTAATAATGTTTTAATTTCATTTATATCAAAATATGCTATTTCTAAAAATTCATCTTCATCTAAATGCATTTTACCCTTTGCTAAATTTTTTGCCATATAAATTGATATTTTTTCGTTTGAGAAACCAGGTGAACCATACATTTCAGTAATATGTTCTAATTCACCTGCAATATAACCAGTTTCTTCCTCAAGTTCACGCTTAGCTGCGGATATACGTTCTTCGTCTTTTTCTAATTTACCTGCTGGTATTTCTAAAAGTGGTTTTTCGCAAGCTTTACGAAATTGTTTCACTAATATCACTTTATTATCAGGTGTAATGGGACAAACAGCGACAGCACCGTTGTGGTATATTAATTCACGTTTAGAAGTTTGTCCATCGGGTAGTTCAACATCGTGGACTTCTAAATCTATGATTGCTCCTTTATAAATAGAAGCGCTATGTAATGTCTTTTCAAATAGGTTCATAAATAATCACAGTCCTTTTAATTGGTTTAAGATATTGTTAAGATGTACTCATTAGTTATTATGGGAATAGCGAATGAACACATATGAGTTTGATTTTTGTTTTGTATAGAATAGTTAATATTGAAAAAATCCAACTTACTTTATTATGTCTACGCCCTATTATCCAAGTGTATCGAAAGGAGATAAAACATGCAAAAAAATGTTTTGAAAAGCGGTATAGAAATTTCAGAGTTAGGTTTAGGCTGTATGAGTCTTGGGACAAATAAAAAGCAAGCAGAGCCTATCATAGAACGTGCAATTGAACATGGTATCACTTATTTTGATACAGCTGATATGTATGACAAAGGTGTAAATGAGACAATCGTTGGTGAGACTTTAAAGAAATACCAAAATAGAGATGATATAATCATTGGCACAAAAGTAGGAAATCGTTTAACGGGAGATGGGTCTACAACATGGGATCCTTCTAAATCTTATATTAAAGAAGCAGTGAAAGGCTCATTGAAAAGACTTGGTTTAGATCATTTAGATTTATATCAGCTACATGGTGGTACGATTGATGATCCTATAGATGAAACGATTAGCGCTTTCGATGAATTAAAGAAAGAAGGTATTATCCGTGCTTACGGTATCTCCTCAATAAGACCTAACGTAATCGATTACTATTTAAAACACAGCGATATCGAAACGCTAATGTCTCAATTTAATTTAATTGATAACAGACCAGAACAACTTTTAGATGATGTACATGCTAAAAAAGTTAAAGTATTAGCTCGCGGTCCAGTGTTTAAAGGATTATTAACTGCTAAAAGTAATAATGTGTTAGATTCAAAATTTAGTGAAGGTATTTTTGACTATACTTATCAAGAACTCGGCGAAACAATTGCTTCCATAAAAGAAATAGAAAGTAATTTAACTGCCCTTACATTTAATTATTTAACGTCTCATGATGCTTTAGGTTCCATCATTGTTGGTGCAAGTAGTACAGATCAACTTGATGAAAACGTAAAAAATTATCAACGTTCAAAAGACATAAGTTTAGAAGCTTTAAAAGCAGCACAAGAGCGCGTGAAAAATTTAGAGTATACCCAACATTTAAAATAAATCGTTTTTTGTTGTTTCCAATATGTATATATGCTCAAAATTGAAAATAGTAAAGTTTTAATTGTATAAACGGGGTTGCTTTTCAGACCGAAAGTTGAAAAAAACAAATAACTTCAATCAAAGCCAAAACGTCAATTTCTATTGTGATTTTATAGAAATTGACGTTTTTATATTAAAAGCTTAATTATCCGTAACACCATTATTGCTATCTTCTATTTTAATGCTATTGTCAAAATGACAATTTCTCATTTTTGAAGTAGCGTTACCTTTTGTTTTTAAATAATGAAGTAAAGTTTTTTCAATAAATCGTGGCATTAATTGATAAATTTTTAGTAAATTATGCATCCATCTAGGTTGATTAATTTCTAATTTTTGCCTAATTATACCTTCGATGATTTGGTTTGCTAGTTTTTCGGGATCAAGCATTATATCACTGTATTTTTTAGCAAATTTCATTGTGGGATCTGCTTTTTCATGGAAAGGCGTCGCTATTGGCCCTGTATTAACTGTCATAATATGATAATTTGGTTTTTCAATGCGCAGTGCATTTAATAATTGATTGAAAGCCGCTTTACTTGCACCATAATGTGCAGCATAACCTTGGCTTATAAAGGCAGCTTGACTTCCTATACCAACGATAATTGGATTTTTAGAGAAAGCCGGTTGTATAACTTTCATTAATAGATTAAAATGCAACACATTCAACTTATATGTTTCAAACATTTCAACAGATGTATGGTCTTCAATGGATTTAAAATACCCAAGACCAGAACAATAGATGAGTCCATCAATCGTTTGGTGTTGAAAGTATTTTTTTAAATTAATGATTTCCTGTTGCGATTGTAAATCACATTTAATGATATTAAGATGTTCTGTATTATATTGTGTTATAAATTGTTTTAATTTCTCTGGATTTCGTGCAAGTACCGTAACATGCACTTTTTTAGTTAATAATGTTTTTAATATGGCTTTTCCTAATCCACTTGTACCACCTGTTAATATAAAATGTTTACCTATCATAGTAAATTCTCCTAGCTTTAAATTCATAGTTTAAGTATATGAGTGTAAATGATATTTTACTATAGATCTTTAAAAATTCTTAGCCATAATTTAAAACTATGTTAGTATGGAAACATAAAAAGCGAAGAGGAAGTGAAGTCTTCACATGAAACTAGTATTTTATGGTGCCGGAAATATGGCGCATGCAATTTTTACAGGTATCGTTAGTTCAAAAGTGATTGATTCTAAAAATATTTATTTGACGAATCGTTCGAATGAAGTTGCATTAAAAGAATATGCTGACGAATTAGGTGTGAACTATAGCTATGATGATGCGGCATTGTTAAAAGATGCAGATTATGTATTCTTAGGAACGAAACCATATGATTTTGATGAGTTAGCAGATCGTATCAAACCATATATTGCAGAAAAGAATAAATTTATTTCTATTATGGCTGGTTTACCGATAAGCTATATTCGTGAAAAATTGGCTTCTAATAATCCAATTGCGCGTATCATGCCAAACACAAATGCACATGTCGGACATTCAGTTACTGGCATTAGCTTTTCCAATAATTTTGGCGCTAAATCAAAAGAAGAAGTTGATAGTTTAATAAATGCATTTGGTTCTGCAATAGAAGTTTCAGAAGATAATTTACATCAGGTAACAGCGATTACTGGAAGCGGTCCAGCATTTTTATACCATGTCTTTGAGCAATATGTTACAGCAGGTACACGTTTAGGTTTAGAAAAGTCACAAGTAGAAGAATCGATTCGGAATTTAATTATAGGAACGAGTAAAATGATAGAACGTTCAGAACTGAGTATGGAACAGTTAAGAAAAAATATCACTTCTAAAGGTGGTACAACACAAGCAGGCCTTAATGCGCTTGCAGATCATGACATAGAGGCTATATTCGAAGATTGTTTACGTTCTGCAGTTAATAGAAGTATTGAATTATCCAACCAAGACAATGATTAATATCTTTTAAAAAAATTAAATTATTATAGATAAGTGGGACAGTAATCTAAATTGTAAAATACTTCCAAAGTTTATTATTAAGACTCGTTTTGGAATACATCAATTTTTAGATAACTGCCCCACTTTTCATTTTTAAAATTGCCAAGCATCAAAGTCATTAACAAAATTAAATGGTGGTGTATCACTTAAAAGTTTAAGTGATTTACTAATTTCACATACTTCTTCTTTAGTATAACGATTACTGATATGTGTGATTAAACTGTAGTCGACATTGGCTTCTCTTATCAATTCAAAAACATCATCAATATGACTATGGTGATAACTATTAGCCAATGATTTATCTCCTTCTATATATGTACTTTCATGTACCATGATATTTGCATCACGTGCAATTAATAATTCATTTTTACAAGGCATAGTGTCTCCAAATATTGCTACTACTGGACCTTTAACTGCGTCGTCTTTAAAGTCCTTAGAGTTGTAGATTTCACCTTTATATTCAAATGTTTCATTGTTTTTTACATCTTGATATTTAGGGCCGGGTTCTAATCCAATGCCTCTAAGCGCTTCAACATTGATTTTACCAGATTTATATGGTGCTTCTACTCTATAGCCAAATGAGGGAATACCATGATTTAACATATGTGCTTCAACATTAAATCCATTGTGTTGATAGGACAATTGTTCCTCAATCTCAATATAGGTAATAGGATAATTTAATTTTGATTCTGATAAAGTTAAAGTTGTTTCTATATATGATTTAATACCTTTGGGACCAATAATCGTAAGCGGTTTACCCTCACCTCCTTGGAAAGATCGGCTTGTTAGCAAGCCAGGTAAGCCAAATATATGATCCCCGTGCATATGCGTGATAAAAATGTGATCAACTTTACCTAATTTAATTGAATGATGTAATATTTGATGCTGTGTGCCCTCACCAACATCAAAAAGCCATATGCTGTTAGAGTATGGTTCCAAATTTAATGCAATCGCTTGCGTATTTCTTTCTTTAGTTGGCAGACCAGCACTTGTCCCAAAAAACGTAATTTCCATGCATATGCCTCCTCTTCTTGTTCATATTTTATCATATAAAAGTATTAAAAATATAATAAAATATGATATTACAAGCAAAATTGTGGGAAGATATTGGTATATTGGTCTATAATAAATACAGATTTAATAAAGAATTGAGGTTTTGATCTTGAATACTAGAAATAAAGATATCCCATGCTTAATTACTATTTTTGGAGCAACTGGTGATCTTAGTCACAGAAAATTATTTCCATCATTATTCCATTTATACCAACAAGAAAATTTGAATGAGCACATTGCAATCGTTGGAATTGGTAGAAGAGATTTAACAAACGATGATTTCCGTAGTCAAGTGAAGTCGTCAATTCAAGAACATGTTAAAGATACTAAACACTTAGATAAATTTATGGAACACGTATTTTATCATAAACACGATGTAAGTGATGAAGCGAGTTATCAATCACTATTAGAATTCAGTAATAAATTAGATCATGATTTCCAATTGCAAGGTAATAGACTCTTTTATTTAGCTATGGCTCCAAATTTCTTTGGTGTTATATCTGACTATTTAAAATCTTCTGGATTAACAGATACAACAGGTTTTAAACGCCTAGTAATTGAAAAACCATTTGGCTCAGATTTAGAATCTGCTGAAAAATTAAATGAACAATTACGTCGTTCATTTAAAGAAGAAGAAATATACCGTATTGATCATTATCTAGGCAAAGATATGGTTCAAAATATTGAGGTATTACGTTTTGCCAACGCAATGTTCGAACCATTGTGGAATAATAAATACATTTCTAACATTCAAGTTACTTCATCGGAAGTGCTTGGTGTTGAAGACAGAGGTGGCTACTACGAATCTAGCGGCGCATTAAAAGATATGGTTCAAAACCATATGTTACAAATGGTTGCCTTACTCGCAATGGAAGCACCTATTAGTTTAAATAGTGAAGATATCAGAGCAGAAAAAGTTAAAGCTTTAAAATCTTTACGTAAATTAGAACCAGAAGAAGTTCGGCAAAATTTTGTTCGCGGACAATATGATGAAGGTGTCATTGAAGGTCAACAAGTAAAACGTTATAGAGATGAAGATCGTGTAGCAGAAAATTCTACTACACCAACTTTTGTTTCAGGTAAACTAACGATTGATAATTTTAGATGGGCTGGTGTACCGTTCTATATAAGAACTGGTAAACGAATGAAAAGTAAAACGATTCAAGTAGTTGTCGAATTCAAAGAAGTTCCAATGAACCTATACTATAAAACAGATAAAAAATTAGATTCCAACCTCTTAGTGATTAACATACAACCAAATGAGGGTGTCTCTTTACACTTAAATGCTAAAAAGAATGTACAAGGCATTGAAACTGAGCCAGTACAATTATCGTACGCAATGAGCGCGCAAGATAAAATGAATACGGTTGATGCTTATGAAAATTTATTATTTGACTGTTTAAATGGAGATGCAACTAACTTTACACATTGGGAAGAATTAAAATCAACTTGGAAATTCGTTGATGCAATTCAAGAAGAATGGAACCAAAATGAACCTGAATTCCCTAATTATACAGCTGGAACAAATGGTCCATTAGCAAGTGATTTACTATTAAGTAGAGATGGTTTCCACTGGTGGGACGATATTCATTAGTTAACATGTAACTAATTAAAAATAAGGCAATGATACAAGTTTCTATTTGTGCTTGTGTTGTTGCTTTTTTATTATACCCTATTTGTGTTATGATTTAGACTATTGATTAAACTATGAATATACAATTTTAGATTGTTTACATTTTACCCTATTTAATATTTTTGAGATGTAAGTCATATAAAAATGATGTAAAATAGAACTAATCAACAATGATTCATAACATAGTGTATAGAAAAGTAGCGAGGTACATATTTAATTGTATTTAGTTATAATTTAGGAGTGAAAGTTTTGGACGTTATCAAGCAAATCCAACAGGCAATTGTATATATTGAAGATCATTTGCTAGAACCTTTACATTTGCAAGCACTTAGTGATTACGTTGGTCTTTCACCATTTCATATTGATCAATCATTTAAAATGATTGTAGGTCAATCGCCAACAGAATATGCAAGGTCAAGAAGATTGACTTTAGCTGCTCAAGACATTTTAAGTGGTTCAGCTCGCTTGGTAGATGTTGCAAAAAAGTATAGCTATAAAGATGCTAATGATTTTGCTAATGATTTTAGTGATTTTCATGGTGTTTCTCCTATTCAAGTCAATACAAAACGAGACGATTTAAAAATGCAACCAAGACTTTATATTAAACTTACTACTACAGAACGTGCGCCTTATACGTATCGTTTAGAAGATACACAAGGCTTATCTTTAGTGGGTTATGCTAAATTTTTGAATTCAGACGAGATTGACAACCCATTTAAAGTGCCTGATTTTTTAGAAGATTTATTAATTGACGATAAAGTTAAGGAATTACAACGATATAATGATACGAGTCCACATGAGTTATTTGTGGTTAATTGTCCACTTGATCATGGTATGGAAATTTTTGTTGGCGTGCCAAGTGAAAGATACCCAGCTCATCTAGAAAGTCGTTACTTACCTGAAAGACAATATGCTAAATTTAATTTGCAAGGTGAGATGGATTATGTCGTCAATGAAGCTTGGTATTATATTGAGACTAGCCTGCAAATGACTTTACCCTATGAACATAATAGTTTGTACGTTGAAGTTTATCCATTTGATATTTCATTCGATGATCCATTCACTAAAGTTCAATTATGGATGCCTGTTGATCAAGAGCAATATGACATACTAGAATAACAATTCACAAAATGCTTAAATAACAAATAGCGAGTAAGCAAACTTATTATTAATTGAGTTGCTTACTCGCTATTTTTGCGTTTGTAATACTATTTAATGTGGTAAATCGAAAATGTTTTATAATTTAATTACAAATGCTTCGTATGGTTGGATATTTTCAAAATCAATAGTATTGTTTTTATAGTTGTGTAGTAAGATATTTTCTTCTATCACATTCATATCAAAGTATAATTTAGCTTCTTGATTTGTTAAATTACCAACAATTAGTACACTTTGACCATCTAATTCTCGTGTATATGCAAATACTTGACTATTTTCTGAATCAACCAGATTAAACGTTCCATATGTAAAAATATCTTGAGATTTTTTTAATTTTATTAAAGCTTTATAGAAATTTAATATTGAATTTGGGTCTTGTTGTTGTTGTGCAACATTAATCGTTTTATAGTTTGGATTTACAGGGAACCAAGGCGTTACGTCTGAAAATTCTGCAAAGTTAGAACTATTCCACTGCATAGGCGTTCGTGAATTATCTCTATTTTCTTTTTTATGTTTATCTAAAAGTTTGGATACGTCGCCACCCTGCTGTTTGACAATTTGGTATTCATTGACTACTGCAACATCATTAAAAGTTTTAATATCATCAAATGGATAATTGGTCATACCAATTTCTTGCCCTTGATAGATAAAGGGTGTACCTTGTTGTAAAAAATAAACGACTGCATGACTTGTAGCAGATTCAAACCAATAATGCGAATCATCTCCCCAAGTTGATACACGTCTTGGCTGATCATGATTTTCAATAAATAATGCATTCCAACCAACATTTTCAAGCTTTTTTTGCCATTCATTTAACACATTTTTATAGGCATTGACATCAAATTTAACATCACCTGAATTCCATAAACTTAAATGTTCGAATTGAAAAATCATATTGAACTTACCAGTTGACTCACCTACCCATGGTTCAGCATTATCTGGACTGACGCCGTTTGCTTCCCCTACAGTCATAATATCATAATGATTTAAAGATTTATCTTTCATTTCTTGTAACCAAGTTTGTATGCCAGGTTGATTCATATCCACTTCAAATGCTGGCGCATAATCTTTTCCTTCTGGTAGTTTTAAGTCACCAGCTTCAAATGTTTTTTTAATATGTGTTATTGCATCTACTCTAAAACCATCTATACCTTTATTAAACCACCAATTCATCATTTCAAAAATAGCATTTCTCACTTCTTTATTTTCCCAGTTTAAATCTGGTTGTTTTTTACTGAATAAATGAAAATAATATTGACCTGTATGTTCATCAAATTCCCATGTAGATCCATTAAATATACTTTCCCAATTATTTGGCTCTGAACCATCTGGTTTCGGATCTCTCCAGATATACCAGTCACGTTTAGGATTATCTTTACTTGATTTTGATTCTATAAACCACTGATGTTCATCTGATGTATGGTTTACGACCAAATCTAATATTAATTTCATATCTCTTTGATGTACTTCATATAGTAATTGATCAAAATCTTCCATAGTACCAAACTCATCCATAATATCTTTATAGTCACTAATGTCATAACCATTATCATCATTTGGAGATTTATACATTGGGCTAAGCCAAATAACATCGATGCCTAAATCATCTAAGTAATCTAATTTTTCTATCACACCTTTTAAATCTCCGATACCATCGTTATTTGTATCATTAAAGCTTCTTGGATAAACTTGGTAAGCGATTGCTTCTTTCCACCATTCCCTGTTCATATAAATCCCCCTTCAAAAGTATTGAATTCGTTAAATCCGTTCATTATTAATATTTGAAGTGTTACCTATGAGTTGTATTGTCATAAAATATTTGCATGACAAGCAGTAGCGAATATTTCATTGTTATAGGTTAATACAATATTAAATATAAAAGAATTAATTACATATATTAATAGGTTAATTAATGTATGTATAAAAGTCAAAAGTTTAGCGTAATCGCTTCCAAATGAAACAGGTATGATTTAAAAAAGACATTTAGTTTATACATAATTATTTCATTTTAAATAAATCAGATAAACAATAACTTTATTTTTAAATTCGATTGAATAAGTAATTTTATTTATAGAAAAAACACTTCCGTATAAATTCATTTTATATTATGAATTTAACGAAAGTGTTTTTATTATGACCTTCACTAATTGAGGTCAATCCATCGTTAATTTTAATGACATTTAACACTCTTTAGTTAGAATTACTTATGTTTTTGGTAACTTTTTAGTTTCATCTGAGATAATTATATCAGAACATGAATGTTATAAAACATCTAAATTATTCATCAATCCACTGTGTATGGAAAATGCCAGAACGGTCTTTACGCTCATATGTGTGTGCACCAAAATAATCGCGTTGTGCTTGGATTAAGTTAGCTGGTAAATTTTCTGAACGATAACTGTCATAATAGTTAATACTTGCAGAAAAACCAGGTGTTGGTACGCCATTTTGTACGCCTGTTGCTACAACGTCACGTAAAGCATCTTGATAATTTGTAACGATGTCTTTGAAATAAGGATCTAATAGTAAGTTTTGTAATTCACTATCATTATCATACGCTTCTTTAATTTTTTGTAAGAATTGCGCACGGATTATACAACCTTCACGCCATATCATAGCAAGTTCACCTAATTGAAGATTCCATGCATGGTCTTCACTAGCTTTTCTCATTTGAGCAAAACCTTGCGCGTAAGAACAGATTTTACTCATATAAAGTGCTTTGCGGATTTTTTCAAGGAATGCTTCTTTATCACCCTCAAATTTAGCACTAGGTCCATTTAATTGTTTAGAAGCATTTACACGTTCTTCTTTAATTGAAGAAATAAAACGAGCAAATACAGATTCAGTGATTATTGTTAAAGGTATTCCTAGTTCTAAAGCATTGATAGATGTCCATTTACCAGTACCTTTTTGGCCAGCTGTATCTAGTATTTGTTCAACTAATGGGCCATTTGTTTCATCATCTAATTTATTGAAAATATCACCAGTTATTTCTATTAAATAACTAGATAATTCCCCAGCATTCCAGTCCTTAAATGTTTGAGCGATATCTTCATGTGACATACCTAGTAAGTCTTTCATCATTGCATAACTTTCTGCAATTAATTGCATGTCAGCATATTCTATACCATTATGGACCATTTTAACGTAATGTCCGGCACCATTTGGTCCAATATAGGCTACACATGGAGCACCGTCTTTTGCTTTTGCTGATATAGCTTCTAATATATGACTCACTTTATTAAAAGCTGCTTCTTGTCCACCAGGCATAAGTGAAGGTCCTGTTAATGCACCAACTTCACCACCAGATACACCCATACCAATGAAATTAACACCACTTTCAGCGAGTGCTTTGTTTCGTCTAATTGTATCTTGATAATTAGTATTTCCACCATCAATTAAAATGTCATCATCGTCTAATAATGGTAAAAGCGTATCAATTGTTGCATCTGTAGCTGTTCCTGCTTTTACCATTAGTAGTATTTTACGGGGTTTTTCTAAGGAATTTACAAATTCTTCCATTGAATATGTTGGATGTATGTTTTTTCCTTCAGATTCTTTTACCATTTCATCTGTTTTTTCTGAAGAACGGTTAAAAACTGATACGCTGTATCCACGTGATTCAATATTCCAAGCAAGGTTTTTACCCATTACGGCTAAACCTACTACACCTATTTGTTGTGTCATTTAACTAACCTCTCTTATTAAAGTTTTCTAGTATATTGTATCACAAAGGTATCTTTATATTCACTTAATCAGTTTATAGATTGTTTAATAAGCACGTCGTTAATACTTAAAAGTTGACTAGCTAACTGATTTAAAGATTCAATTGAAATTCTTTCTTCTGTAGTGTGAATGTTTTCATAACCTACACCTAAAATGACTGTAGGTATTCCAAGTTGATTTATTATATTACCATCTGATCCACCACCAGCAATGACAGTATTTGCTTCTAAACCTAAAGCTAAAGCGCTAGATTTTGCTATAGAAGTTACCGCTGCATCATCAGAAATTTTAAATCCTGGATAACTTTTGATGATTTCTATTTCGGCATGACAATGATACCTTTTTGCTGTTGTTTCAAAAACAGATTTCATATGATTTACTTGTCTGACGATACTTTCTTCTGAATGTGAACGTGCTTCTGCATTTAATGTTACTTTTTCTGCCACAATATTGGTAGCAGAACCACCTTCAAAACGACCAATATTTGCAGTGGTATAGTCATCTATTCGACCTAAGTTCATTTCACTAATTGCCTTTGCAGCTACATTGATTGCGCTTATACCATGGTTAGGTGTACTGGCGTGCGCTGTTTTTCCAAATATAGTCGCATTCAGTTTCATTTGAGTTGGCGCACCAACTACAGTTGTGCCAACTGGAACACTTGCATCAATTGCAAACCCATAACTCGCATCTAGTAAAGTTTTATCTATTGCTTTCGCCCCCTCTAAGCCAATTTCTTCACCAACAGTCAAAACAAATTGAATTTGACCATGAGGCAAATGTTGTTCATTAATAACATGGATAAATTCTATAATAGCTGCTAAGCCAGCCTTATCATCTGCACCTAAAATCGTAGTTCCATCTGAGTATATGTATCCATCATCCTTTACAGTTGGTGTGATTTTTTGACCTGGTACAACTGTATCCATATGACTTGTGAAATATATTTTTTCAAGATGTTCATAATTGGGCGTTGCCTTTAAGGTGCAAATTAAATTATTCGCACCTAAAGTATCATTTTGAATACTGGCTTTATCTTCATAGATATCTATATTTTGCTGTTCCATTATTTTTTTTAGATGGTATTGGATATCCTGTTCATTGCCACTTTCAGAATCAATTTGAACGAGTTCTAAAAATGTCTCTAATAGACGTTGTTTATTTATCATATAAATCCCCTTTTCTATAATCACAATTTATTTTAGTTTACATAAGTTTAAAGCTTAGCAAAACAAATATGTTTATACGTATTCGTCTAGTTATGTTATAATATACATTGATAAAATAGTAGTGACTTGAAATATTGTGGATGAGTCACAGTACAATATTGCTTTTTAAAACGCATTTGATATATTTTGGAGGAATTAAGTTTGAATAACAATAAAGTGCTTAGATTTATAATTGTAGTTATGTTGATAGCAGTCGTACTTGCATTAATCTTGACGAGTATAGTTCCTTTAACAAATTAAAAAATGAAAATAAATATTAATTAAAATTGTGTCATGTATCATTTAGCGATGTAAATTATATTGCTTTATGGTACATTTTTTGTGCTTTTTTACATTAAAATGACCTAGGTAAAAGAAAGTGATTGCGCCATTTCTTTTACCTAGGTCAAGGTGATTATTATTTATGCATATTATGAAAAAATTGTTGATTTTGTATCTTTATGTAATTTTAAGGATCCGAATTGTGATTTAACTTCTAAATATTCTTCTAATTCATTGAGTAATTGTTTAATGCTTGCTCTAGTTCTGAAAGAAGCATGTGAGTTTGGTAACTCTAATTGATCTAACTCTAATTTGATTTCATAAAGAGAATGCAAGCGTAAGGCAGTATAATCATTACTATTTACGTTTTGAGCTACCTCTAAAAACAAACTACTGATTTTATCTAATAACGTGTCTTTTGTTTCAATGTTTTGTATCATTTTAGACATTCTTTCTAATAATTCTAACTGTGCTTCTCTCATATCAAAATAATGATAGTAAGAATTTTCATTACGTACAAAATGATTTTTAACATCTCTAAATGCAATTGATTTTGCTTTTTGTATCGTAAGTTGTAATTGATTGAATGACATATCTAAAGAAGGGTTAGGTGCTTTGCAAGTAGTACTGAATGTTTCAAAGATTTTTGTGAATTGATTTTCTATTTCCTCTTTATATTGTTTTAGTTTAAAGTCTAAACTAGGCATGATTAAATTCATTAAAAATGCAATACCAAGACCAACGATTAACAATAAAATTTCATTGATAAACAAGTGTATGTCAATGACTTTAGCATTAAATACATGCAGCAAAATAACACAACTTGTAACTACTCCCTCTTGTACTTTAAAAACAACAGTGAGCGGTATAAATAAAAGTACGATCACACCTAAAATAATCGCGCTTTGACCAAAATAACTGAAAGCTATTGAGCCAATCACAAGGATTAATATACAAGAGACAAATCTAGATATTATCGCTTGTAGTGAATGTACTTTTGTATGTTTAATACAAAGCACCACTAAAATGGCACTAGAAGCAAAATTATCTAACCCCATTAATTTAGCAATGATAATTCCTAGTGCCATACCTACAGCAGTTTTTATTGTTCTAAATCCGATTCGATATGGATTTAATCGCATCATCGATGTTAACCTCTATCTTTCATCACAATAAGTATCAAATAAATTTTGTAATTGATTAATAACATCCATCACATCGTGGCCTTCGATTTGATGGCGTTCTATCATTTGTGTGATTTCACCATTTTTTATTAATGCAAATGATGGGCTTGATGGTGCATATCCTTTAAAATAATCTCTTGCTTGTTGAGTTGCTTCTTTATCTTGTCCAGCAAACACTGTTACAAGTCTGTCTGGTAATTTATCATAATGTAATGCATGCGTAGCTGCTGGTCTAGCAATACCACCTGCACAACCACAAACTGAGTTAACCATAACTAGTGATGTACCTTCTTGGTTTAATACTTTATCAACTTCATCAGCTGTTGTTAATTGTTCATAACCTGCTTCTTCGATTTCATTTCTTGCTTGGCTTACTACATCATTCATATATAAATCAAAATTCAAATCCATATTCAAATCACCTTTCGTTATCAATTTATTAATTTCATTTTACTAATATATAGACAATAGTTCAACATGTGTGTTTAATCTGACAACAAGTTCGTTCATCTTGGAACTTTCAATAATAAAGTCTTTAAAATAAAAAAGTTAGAAATCAAAATAATGAAATTTGATTTCTAACTTACTATTTATCACATTTAATAGTATTTACCGATATTACAAAACTAATAAATACTTGTGTTTTCTATAGAATATTGCTCGATTCTCGTTTTGACGAAATTCATAAATCTACCTGCTTGCAAGCCATCTAATATACGATGGTCGATAGAAATACATAAATTAACCATATGTCTAATTGCAATCATATCATCAATAACGACAGGTTTTTTGATAATAGATTCAATTTGAAGTATTGCTGCTTCAGGGTGATTGATAATTCCCATAGATGATACTGAACCAAATGTACCAGTATTATTGACTGTAAAAGTACCACCTTGCATATCTTCAGATCTTAATTTTTTATTACGTGCTTTTTGAGCTAAATCATTAATTTCTCTAGCAATGCCTTTTAAAGATTTTTCATCAGCATTTTTGATTACTGGAACATATAATTTTTCTTCATCAGCTACTGCAATTGAAATATTAACATCTTTATGCATTACTATTTCAGAATTTTGCCAGCTGCTATTTAGTAAAGGATATGCTTTTAAGCCTTCTGCTACTGCTTTTACAAAGAATGCAAAATAAGTAAGGTTATAACCTTCATTTTCTTTAAAACTATTTTTATGATAATTTCTTGTTTTAACTAGATTTGTAGCATCTGCCTCTACCATCATCCAAGCATGTGGGATTTCATTAACACTGTTGACCATATTTTCAGCAATTTGCTTACGAACGCCATTTACTGGTATTGCTGAACCCGGAGAGGGTTCATTATATTGCACTTGCTTATTGACTTTAGGTGAGTCTTTAGGCGCGATGATTTCTGAACCTAATTTATTGGTACCTTCTTTGATTGCTTTCTCTATGTCCTTTTTAGTTACTCTTCCTTCAAAGCCAGTTCCTTTAACTTGTGAAAGGTCAATTTGATGTTCAGACGCTAGTTTAAATACTACAGGTGAAAAGCGTCCATTATTTTGAGGGCGCTGATCAGCTGCAGCGTTTTCGCTATTGTTTACATTTGAGTTACTCTCTTGAGTTTGTGATGTTTCTTTTACATCTTCAGGTTGGTCATTTGTAGCACCGTTATCGGTATTTTCATCTGATACATCTTCTTCAGTATCTAAGTAACAAATTACTTCACCTACTTCAACTGTTGTACCTTCCTCCACAATAATTTCACGGATTGTACCTGCAAATGATGATGGCACTTCTGCTGTAACTTTATCAGTTATGACTTCACAAATTGGGTCATATTCTTCTATTTTATCGCCTACTGAAACAAGCCATTGTTCAATTGTTCCTTCATGTACACTTTCACCGAGTTTAGGCATTTTAATTTCCATGGTTGTGCCTCCTTAAAATTCTGCGAGTTCACGCATTTTGTTTTTTATTTTTTCTGGATTTATCATAAACTCATCTTCAAGCGTCGGTGCAAATGGCATTGATGGAACATCTGGCCCGGCAAGTCTCATAATCGGTGCATCAAGGTCAAATAAACAGTTTTCTGAAATAATAGCGGCTACTTCAGAAATAATACTTCCTTCTAAATTATCCTCAGTAACTAATAATATTTTACCTGTTTGTTTCGCGCGTTCAATAATTGTATCTTTATCTAATGGATACACGGTACGTAAATCTACAACTTCAACATTGATGCCTTCTTCCATTAACATATCAGCAGCTTGTATACAATAATTGACACATAAGCCATAGGTAAATACTGTAATGTCATCTCCTTCACGTTTTACATCAGCTTTACCAATTGGCACCGTATAATATGACTCAGGTACTTCTTCTTTTAATAAACGATATGCTTTTTTATGTTCAAAGTATAGGACTGGGTCATTAGATTCGATTGAAGCAAGTAATAGCCCCTTTGCATCATAAGGTGAAGAAGGTATGACTATTGTTAGACCAGGTGTTGATGCAAAAATAGATTCTACACTTTGAGAATGGTATAAAGCGCCATGAATTCCACCGCCAAATGGAGAACGAATGGTTAATGGACAGTGCCAATCATTATTTGAGCGATATCTCATCTTAGCAGCTTCACTCATAATTTGGTTGGTAGCAGGTAAAATGTATTCTGCAAATTGTATTTCAGCCACTGGTCTTTTACCCATCATTGCTGCACCTATACCAGTTCCTACAATGTTAGATTCAGCTAATGGCGTGTCTAACACACGTGCTTCCCCATATTTTTGTTGTAATCCTAGAGTAACACCAAAGACGCCACCTTTTTTACCTACATCTTCACCCAATACAAAAACATCATTGTCTTTTTCCATTGCTTGGTCTAGACCTTGATGAATCGCTTCTAAATAAGATAATTTAGCCATTATTTAAGCTCCCTTCTTCGTAGACATGTGTGTAAGTTTCTTCTGGTGATGGATAAGGTGCTTTTTCAGCTTCTTTTGTTGCTTGATTAACAATTTCTTTATGTTCTTTTTCTATTTCATCCAACCACTGTTCATCAATAATTCCTTCTTCTAATAAGAAAGATTTGAATTTTTGATTACAATCTAATGATTTTAATCCTTCACGTTCTTCTTGTGAACGATATTTATCATCATCATCAGAAGAATGCGCAGTCAAACGTGTACACATCGCTTCAATTAAAGTTGAACCTTCGCCACTCAATGCACGCTCACGAGCCTCTTTCATAACTTTATATACTGCAATGGGATCATTGCCATCTACTTGTTCACCATGTATACCATATCCAATAGCACGATCAGATAATTTTTCAGCACCATATTGCAATGAGTTAGGTACAGAAATAGCATATTTATTATTTTCTATTACGCAAATAAAAGGTAATTTATGTACACCAGCGAAGTTTAAACCTTCATGGAAATCTCCTTGGTTAGAACTTCCTTCACCTACAGTAGTTATTGCAATATTTTGTTTACTGTCCATTTTTAAAGCTAGTGCAGCACCAACTGCATGTAATATTTGTGTAGCAACTGGTGAACCTTGAGATAGAATTCCTTTTTCTTTTTTACTAAAATGAGATGGCATTTGTTTGCCGCCAGAGCTGATATCATCACGTTTACCAAAAGCAGCTAACATTGAATCAAGTGGCGTCATACCTAAATATGTAACAAGTGCAAGATCTCTATAATAAGGTGATGAAATATCCCCTTCTTGCATTGCGAATGCCATACCTATTTGTGTAGCTTCTTGTCCCTGACAGCTTATTACAAAAGGTATTTTACCTGCACGATTAAGTAGCCACATGCGCTCATCAATTTTTCGGCCTAAATCCATCCATTTATACATAGATTTTAATTCAGAAGTATCAAGACCTACTGATTTATAATCAAACATTTTGTATCCTCCTTAATTAAACGTGAATCGATCTATTTTCGACTTTTAATCCTAATTCCATCAGCACTTCTGAAAGTGACGGATGTGCATGTGTAGTTAACCCTAATTCCAATGTTGAACCATTCATAAATTGAAATAATGATAATTCATTAATGAGCTCAGTTACGTGGGGGCCAATCATATTTATACCTAGGACGTTATCGTTTTCTTGATCAATTACAATTTCACAAAAACCATTCAAATTTTTTGTATTTTCAATAACTGCTTTTCCAATTGCCTTAAATGGAACTTTAAATGTTTTTGTTTTGAATCCTTCCTCATTCGCTAATTCTTTAGTTTGACCAATACTTGCAACTTCTGGTTGTGTATAGACACATTTTGGCATTTTATTATAGTCTACTGAGATTGGTGTAGCATCAAACATATGCTCAATGGCTGTTATGCCTTCTTTAGATCCAACATGTGCGAGTTGTAATTTACCTATACAATCTCCAGCAGCATAGATATGTTTGTCTTCTGTTTGTTGATATTCATTTACGACTATATGGCCTTTATCCGTCAGTTTTATTTTTGTGTTGTTTAATCCAATATCTGTTGTATTTGGTTTACGACCAATGGCTACTAATAATTTATCAAAAACGAATAATTCTTCCTCGATTTGAATTTCAATACTGTTATCTTTAGTAGAAACATGTTCTTCAGATAGTTGGACATCTACATAAAAATTAACGCCACGTTGTTCTAAATCATTTTGCAACGCTTTTGCTATTGATTTACTTTCAGTAGGCAAAATACGTGGTCCTGCTTCGATAACAGAAACTTCTACACCTAAGTCCACCATTAAAGATGCAAATTCTAAACCAATTACTCCGCCTCCTATGATAGCAAGTGTTTGTGGCAATTTATCTAACTTCAATATATCATCACTAGATAACACAGTGTTGCCATCAAAAGATAAAAAAGGTAAGGGCATTGGAGATGATCCTGTACAAATTAATACATTATTATTTGGAATTAATTCTGATTCACCATCATCATATTCTACTGAAATAGTGCCACTTTGAGGTGAGAAAATAGAAGGACCTAATATTCGTCCGACACCATTAAACACATCTATTTTATTATGTTTCATAAGTTGTTCAACACCGTTAAACATTTGTTGGACTACTTCATTTTTACGCGTTTGCATTCTTGAAAAATTTAACTTAAATGCATCAATATCTACACCAAATTCACTTGAATTTGTAACTGTTCTTAATACTTCAGCGGATTTTAAGAGCGCTTTTGTTGGTATACATCCTTTATGTAGGCAAGTACCTCCTAAAAGTGACTTTTCTACAAGCGCAACTTTTTTACCTAATTGAGATGCTCTTATTGCTGATACATACCCAGCTGTTCCTCCACCTAAAATTACTAGATCATATTTTTCATCTGCCATATTTTTGCTCCTAACTGCAATCTTAGTATTATGTCAAAAATCATATTTAAACATTAAATTCGTATAGTATTTAAAATTCAATCTATAGTTTACAGTTTAATATTTATTTGAAAGAACATTGATAAAAGAATTGTATAGCAAGTTTAAAGTATTTAACAAACTGA
>NZ_PPRL01000037.1 GCF_002902235.1 Staphylococcus ureilyticus | reverse complement strand
ATTCTCCTCACTATATTGTAACAAAAAAGAAACAATATTCAATTTAAAAATTTTGTAAAACTAAATATTGTCAAAAATTTTTTGAAGAGCATTTGAATTATGATAAAAAACATGTTCTTTTCAAATTTATTATCAATGAAAAGAACATGTATATAAATTTACTTATTTTTATTTGTAAAGATAAGTGCAACTACTAAACTAATTGTACTGATAGCAAAGATAATATTCATAATAGAAAGTGTTTCTATAATCACTACATCTTTGCCTAATCGTTCAAAAGCATTTTGTTGCATTTCTTTCTCTGAATTAAAATCACTGTCAGCTCTTGAAGGCTTTTCTTCAATATCTTCTAATAATCTTTCTTTAACTTTAGGCATGTTATACCTCCTTATTCTCTATTATAATTTTTCCCTATTAACAAAAAATAAACCATCAATATATAGGCGTTTGCATCATATGCTTGAGGTGGCTATACTTTTATTAATCAATGAAATAAAGCAGGAGAGGATAGAATGGAAACTGTATATTTAGCAGGTGGATGCCTTTGGGGTGTTCAGGCATTCGTTAAGACATTACCAGGTGTCATTCAAACAGAAGCTGGTAGGGCAAATGGTATTACGCATACACTTGATGGGGAATATGATGGTTATGTAGAAGTAATTAAAACGAGTTTTGAACCGGAAAAAGTATCTGTTTCTGATTTAGTGGGGTATCTTTTTGAAATTATTGACCCTTATAGTGTAAATCAACAAGGTCAAGATATAGGATTAAAATATAGAACTGGCTTATATAGTGAAGACGCAAAACATTTAAAAGAAGCACAGGCATACATAGATGCAATTGAAGATCATCATCTTATAGCCACAGAGGTATTGCCACTGACGAATTATGTTAAAAGTGCAGAAGCACATCAAGACAGATTATCAAAATTTCCAAATGACTACTGTCATATACCTAAAGGACTTATTAATAAGTATAAAAAGTGATGAAACAATATAGATTTTAAAGTAAAACTTCTTTGTATATTTTGAAAACATTTTCATAAAAAATAACCATAAAATTTTTGAAGAAAGGGTTTGACATTTAAATTTAAGGCGCGTAATATACTAAAAGTACATGGGGTGTACTAATGTATTTTCATCCCTTTAAATACTTAGTCATACGCATTATACTAAGACAAATATTTTTGTTTTAGTCTTTTTTTATCTTATAGTACACGGGATGTACGATTAAAGGAAGGTAGTTGGAAAAATGTTGAATGAATTTAAATTTATTTTTAAAAACAAAATGTTAGTGGTCTCTTTAATTGCTATATCGCTTATTTCATTGCTATATGTAGCTTTGTTTGTTGGTTCAATGTGGGATCCATACGACAAGACAGAAAATCTAAAAATATCTGTTGTTAACCATGATGAAAAAGCAACGCTTAATAATAAAGATATTACTATCGGTGATGATTTAGTAGACAAATTAAAAGATAATGATAAATTTGATTTTCAAGTTGTTTCTGAAAAAGAAGCAGATAAGCAATTGAATAGAGGTGAAAGTGTAGGAACAATTATCGTTCCCAAGAATGCTTCATCCAATGCAACGACAATTTTAGATGAAAATCCTAAAAAAATAAATCTGGAAACTAAGGTGAACCCAGGTTCTAGCTATACGGGCAGTCAATCTGCAAATTCAGCTATCAATACAGTGACTGAATCTATAAAAGATAATATTAGATCAAATTATTTGAATGAATTATTCGCTAGTGCTAAAAAATCACAATCGGGTTATCAAGATACATCTGATGCATTAGGGCAAATGTCTGATGCAGAAACACAACTTATTGATGGTAATCAAGAAGTGACAGATGGTATTCAACAAATGGCGCCGATGGTAGGTCAACCAGCTCAAAAGTTATTATCAGGAAATCAGCAAGTAACAGATGGGTTGAAAGAGCTTCAGGCTAATAATGACGAATTAAAATCAAAAATAGACGACGCAGTGAGTCAGCAAAACAATGTTTCATTTGAATCCGAAAATGAAAAAGCGCTTAATGATGTTACTAAAGTAAAAGAAAATAATCCGACGAATGCTGATGAATATGGCGCAACAATTGTTCCTTATATGGCAAGTGTAAGTTTATTTGTTGGTGCGCTATCGTTTAGTGCGATTTATCCATTGAGAAAAACGATTGATAAATCTACAACTTCAATAAGACAAACTTTAGGAAAATTTGCATTATATATTGTTCAAGGTGCGTTATCTGCATTGTTCATGAGTAGTTGGGTATTATTTGTATTTAATATGTCAGTTGGTAATGTCTGGAAATTTATATTAGTAGGGTTATTGTGGGCTATTGCAGCAATTACAATCACATCATTCCTAACATTATTCTTAGATAGAATAGGACTCTTTATATCAATGATTCTTTTAATCTTACAATTGAGTGCAAGTGAAGGTATGTTCCCAATAGAGCTTTCTGCAACGTTCTATAGATGGATACATCCATTTTCACCAATGTCATATGCTATTCAAGGATATAGAGAAGCAATATTCACTAATGCAGGTCACTTCGACTTTGGATTTGTTGTAGCTCTACTTATCGGAATCATTATCGTAATGATGATTTTACAATATTTAGTTTTATTATGGTTTAATAAACGTGAAAAATTACCACTTTCTATCGAATTCAAGTAACTTATAAAGGGGGATAAAGTGATGAATGATGTAGATGTATCGATTGAGAAAGCGATAACCAAATTTCAAATCGTGATGCTGTATTTAAACAAAGAAATTATTGAAATGGTGAATGAATCATCTCTCACAAACCTACTTTCAAGAGAACAAATTGAAGCGATGAGAATTATTCAAACAAAAGGTCAAGTTACGATTAATGAGTTAGCTGGGCTACAAAATATATTTAAAACAGCTGCTTCAAAAAGAATCGGTAAACTTGAAGAAATGGGTTATGTGCAAAGGGCACACTCAAACAATAAAAGAATTAAATTAGTCCAATTAAGTTTAGAAGGTGAAAGTTTCTTAAAACAAGCGACTTCAGCAATGAGTGAATCAGTGAAAAATCGCTTAGGTAACCAATTTTCACTTGAAGAAATAAAAGATTTTGTAAATCAATTGGAACGAATCGATGAAGCCTTTAGAAAAAGTAAATAATTACTAAGCAATTAAATGAGTTATACATGGACTTGTAGCTACAGGATTAGTATACTAAATGATATAATTTCAAGCGTATACTAACTGAAAAACATAAATTTTTGATCAGGGGTGAAACATAATGAAAAGAACAGCTGAACGTATACTTGCCTGGATTGGTATTGGTTTACAGCTATTAGGTGTAATTGTTCTGGCAATATTCTTACCATTAGTTGGAAATGGTGACAATAAAAATGCAATGATACAAGCAATGATGGAAGATGATAGTTCAATCACATATGAAAATGGAGAAGCGGTTATTAATATGTTAAGTGCGTTGGTAACTGCAGGACTAGTATTATCTATTGTGCTACTTATAGTGGCGATTATTGGTGCAGTGTTAATTGGTAAAAAAGCCAAAGCTGCCGGCATTTTATTAATCATTGTGGGTGTTATTTCATTAATCGGTAACTGGATTACTGCAATTTTATGGTTAGTAGCCGGTATCATGTTGCTAGTAAGAAAACCTCAAAAACCTATTTATAGCAGAGATGAAGAAGACGATGCTAATCCCTTTATCAAAGATGGGTCACAAGTAAATGAACATAATAACTCATATGTATTATCTGAAAATCAAAAAGAGAACGAACAAGAAAAAATCAAAGAAAATTATTCCGATACTGACGAGGATAATAAATATAAATATTAATTTTTAATCCAAGTTTGCCTTTGATAGGTAAACTTGGATTTTTTATATATTATTCAGATTTGATTGTATCTAAAATTAATTGGAGTTGGTTATATAATTGATGTGGCTCTATCTTCGTATTTGTATTTTTAGAATTATGTTGTTTTATAAAATCTTTTGGTGTCATATGCATCACATTTTTGAAATCTCTCAAATAAGTATTGTATGAACGGAACCCATAATCTACCCAAATTGATTCGCTATTGCCATTTGTTAATAAATCCCTAGATAAACTATAGATTTTAACTTTTTTAATGTATTTGATTAATGAAATATTCATTTTTTTTGAAAATTCTCTAGATAAATAACTACTATTTACGTAAAATGTTTTAGCTAGTAAATTAAGCGTTAATGGTTGCTTGTAATGTTGGTTAATATATTCTACAACGTTTTTAATTAATTTATTCGAGTAAGTCAACTGACCATATATATTTGCTTGAGATGAATTGAGGTAATT
>NZ_PPRL01000036.1 GCF_002902235.1 Staphylococcus ureilyticus | reverse complement strand
TTTCTGTTGTTCCGCGCGCTCTCGTTGTTCTCTAATTTCTCGAGATTTCTCATCAGCAAGTCTTGCTGCTTCAGCACGTTCTCGAGCGCGTTGTTGTTGTTCGAGTTGTTGGGTTCTTGCTTCAAATCGTCGCCAATCTGATTGAGTTGCGTTTCGATCTGGCTGAGTTTCTTTTTGATTACTTTCGTATTCTCGTCTTCGTTTCTCGGCGTCAAAGCCATGAATAATCGCCTCCTTATCGTAAATATGACCTAATTTATTCCCACGCACTTTTTTATCTTCGGCTAGATGTTTATAAGTAATGGTCTTTTCAGTTGTACGTGCGATTTCAACTCCTTGAGGTTTCAGCAGTTCGTTCAATTCATCAAAATTCGTTGCGCTATCTTTCGTCTCTTCAATTGCCATTCTTACTTGGTTTTTCCAGGATGATTTCGCATTGTGGGTTTGATCCATAATGTTTTGTTCGGCCTGGGTATATCGAATATCAGCTGTTTTCTCTTTAACGATACTTAATTCATGTTGTTGGCAAAGTTCATCGTTTTGCGTGCGTATGTCATAGAGTTTTTGGCGATCATTCACAAATTTTTTACCGGTTTCCATATTCACGCTATTAATACAAATATGATTGTGTAGGTGGTCCTGGTCTGTGTGGGTATAAATCGCAACTTCATGCCCGGGTGCAACCTTTTCAGCTAATGCTTGGCCGATGTTATTCGCTTGTTCTGGGGTCATATCATCTTCAGGATCAAAGGATTGAATCACATGGTAGCCTTGACGGCCGTTATCTTTGCCGAATAATAATCGTGTGGTTTTCATCTGTTCTTTGACGTAATCAACATCACAATTCAGTCCACTTTTTTCCTCAGCTTTTTCTTCGTTTTCGGCATACGTGATAAGGGCATTCATTGCTTTCGTGGAACCTAATTTAATCGTTGCCATAAATATCTCAATCCTTTACGCAGCATTTCTAATTTCTTTAATAATTTTTGAGCTAATACCTCATCGATATGACTCGTGTGGACGACTTTGGTTAATTGATTTAAGTTCGTCCCAATCGATCTTAATTCTTTCGCAATTTCTAAGGCGCCTTGTCGGTCGATACGAGGTTGTTTGATTCGTTTTTTCTGCGCTGCCTGTTTCGCAAGCATCGGAACTGATATATTAAGTGTCTCTGCCATTGTTTCTAAACGTTCATATTCTTCGGGTGTGACTCTGAATTTAATCTGCTTGCTTTCGCGTCTTTGTGCCATGGTCCAAAAGCGCACTCCTTTCTTAATCGATTGTTTGTGATGTGCCGTCAAAAATGTGACGTCGATGAACATCACAAAGTACGATTTATGTTTAAAGTTGTTCTAACTGATCAACTTTAAAATACTGGCTATCCAATGACTGACGTTGATTGTTTTACCAACAACGAACGTCATCCTTGATACCCTTATCGTACATCGATTAAGGGAGTTTGGCAAGCTACGTGTATGGTACCCATATACTCAGCTTGTTGGGGGGATATCCCCCAAGCCCCCTAGGATTTTTTCTGCGAAAAAATAGCAAATACCGATGAGTATTTGCTTAGTCCAACGCGCAAAAATGTGCGCGTTTAATGATGAGTCATGGCTCATAAAAGATTAACATTTTTATTTTAGCCATGACTCATCCAATTTATTCCACCTATGTTATAATAATAACTAAGCAGTAACTCATACCAAATAAGATAATTTGGTTGAGTATTTACTTAGTTAAAGGTGGAATGAAAATGCCAAGTCAAAACCATAAAAAAGCCAAAACCATTAATATTAATTTAACCGAAGCAGAATACGAAAAAGTCAAACAGTTGGCTGAAATTCGAAATCTTAATCCGACTGCTTACACGCGATTAGTCGCTTTAGGTAATCGGATTAAACCGACGGTTGTTGAAATGCCTTCGAACCAAATGAGAATTGATAGCGATGAGGATGTTGAAAAATATAAATCAGAAGCTCAATCGAATGCCTATTATGCTAGCATGTTTAAGCGATTTGCGAGTTATATTGAAGATGATCGTTTTTATATTAATCTACATGAAGTCCAAAGTGATCGAGAACTGATTCAAGCCATTCATCAAGTGAAAAAAGAATGATAATAAAAAAACTCTCACTATTGGGAATAATGAGAGGAGATGTTTATGTGTATGGTATTTATACTGACTATAGTATAACATCGAAAGAAACAGAAAATCAAAATTAGTTAAAAAAAAGAAAGCAAAAATAATAGGTGAACGGTAAAAGATTACTATGTAATCATAGTCAAAAATTTTGGTAAACGTGATTAACTTGACTGCAAGTAAATATTATATTGCTTATTAAATTTGGATGGATAAGTATATTATTTTGGGTACTATGAACTATAAATGTTATGGTTTAATTATAGCGATGTAGTTTAGCGATATTTTTCTATGTATAAAACACCTCACAAATAAATGTGAGGTGTTTTTGTTTTTTAATCAAGTGCGTAGCATTTATCTTTTTGATAATACACTTACATAATCAATCTTAGTCAGTTAGTTTTTCTAATTTTTGCATTTCTCATTTGCTTTAGATTAAACTGAAATCAATATCTTAGCTTATCTATATAAGAATTTTGTTTAATTTAAAAATACTTAAATCATAATTTCTTAAGTAAGATGGAATAGTCATTCTTATGTCTTTCATCAACGAAAAATGATTTTTAATTATAAGCATTGTTCCTTATGTTTAGCCTCCTATAATTAAATTTTAATGAATAAATTATTTGTATTTAAATACTAAGTTTTATTATATTTAGAAACCAATTTTGAATCGTATTGAAAAATACTATAAAAATTAAAGGAATGTATTTTATGAATTTATCAGAAGTGAACATTGAGCTTTTTAGAGTGTTTAATGAATTAAGCAAACATTGGGTGTTCTTAAATCCGATTATGATCTTTTTATCTAAATATATGAAGTACTTTTTAATTTTAGGCGTTATCATATATTGGTTTACTCGAAAAAAACAAAATAGAATAATGGTTATTTGCAGTATAATTGCTTTTATAGCAGGCGAAGTATTAGGAAAAATTGTAGGGAAATTATATTCAAATCATCAACCTTTCGCAGAATTAACAAATGTTAATCAGCTTATTGGACATGCAATTGATAATTCATTTCCTAGTGATCATGCCATACAATTTTTTTCAATTTGTGTTACTTTCTTTCTTTTTAAGAAAAAATTTAAATTTATATGGTTATTATTAGCTTTTCTTGTGGGAATTTCACGTATTTGGGTTGGAGTACACTATCCCGGTGATATCTTCGTTGGAGCGATTCTAGGAACATTATCTGCCATAATTTGTTATTTAGTGATTCCTTCTAATCGTTTAATTCTTAAGTTGTTAGAAGTATATGAAAAAGGAGAGCAGTTGATTTTATCAAAAATATTATCAAAATCTTGAGATATATTAACTGTTTTACTTTGATGATGTGAATTCAAATGTGAGAGGCGTTTTTAAATAATAGTTAAAAAGACACTTATATTCGTAAGTAATGACATATCAATATAAATAAGTTCTTGTGTTAAGTACAGCAATAGAAATTGTACATGGAGTTATTTATATAAAATAATCTACCTCTTGTATTTATTTAACATAGTTCAACTTATCAGAAGTGTATATGCTTCAAAAGATGCAGGTGGTATAATAATGGAGTCGCCTATCTCTCAGGCGTCAATTGACGTAGAGAGGAGGTGTATAAAGTGATGCTTATTTTCGTTCACATCATAGCGCCAGTCATCAGTGGCTGTGCCATTGCGTATTTTACTTATTGGCTAAGTAAACGCAATAAAAAATAGGCGACATTAAGCCACACCAACAAAAATCCCCTCACTACTCGTAATAGTGAGGGGATTGGTGTATAAGTGAATACTTATTTTCGTTAAATATATTATAACATCATAGTGTAGAGGAATGCAAAAGCAATACAAATCAGTCTAATTCATATAAATTTAATTAACCATTAGTATTTTGGTTAATATATTTTCAAGAACATGTTGAGGAGATGTAATATTTGTATCTGTTCGCCAACAAACAAAATGATCTGGTCTAACGAGTAAAACAGTAGATGAATTTGCTTGGTATACACGCTCCCAATCTCTTTTATCTACGGATAAATTACCATTTCTTCTGATGTTATATATATTTATATTAATTTTGAATTGTTCCTTTATTTTCTCTATTGCCTCCATCCACCGGGTGTCATACTCTCCTAGTATTAAAGTAAATTCCCCTTTTGGTAAATCTATAAAAGAGAGATTCTTATTTTCATATACAGCCCTTATGTGAGGCAAACGCGTGCCTACTTTTCCATTTAATTCAAAATTTTGAGTAGTGTTTTGTTCATTTTGTTGAGATATTATAGCATTAGATAAATAATGATAACCTACTGTAGCAATTAAATGATCATTCATTGAAGTAGATTGATGATTTTTGCTTTTAATAGCTGAGACCTTCCCTGATTCTGCTATACGTCTAGCTTGTTGAATGGTGAATTCAGCTATAGGTTTTCGTTCTTCTTCGTAACTGGTTAATAAATCGTCCCCAGCTTGTTTTTTTATAACCATTGCTAACTTCCATGCTAAATTATGTGCATCTTGTATACCAGTATTAGCACCAAAACCGCCAGTAGGCGGCATTTCATGAGCTGCATCTCCAACTAAAAATACACGTTCACTCTGAAAACGTTCAGTAATACGTTCTTTAGGTATCCACGGAAGTATACTTATAATATTAATATCAATGTTGGGTAGACCAAGTGCTTTTCTTAGTAATTGATAACAATATTCCCGATCAAAATCATCAATTGTTTCTCCTAATTCAGGATTATAAGAGACATGAAAGCACCACAAATCTTTGTTATTAACGGGAAATAGTGTGCCTGAAGCTTCTTCATGAGTAATGTTACAACCGAAAAATTCATGACCTTTGATATACATACTAAGATCAGCTTTAAAATATATGTTAATAATATGGCCGTAGACATTCTCGGTTTTAGTTGGTATATCAAGTAATTTGCGTATAGGACTTTTAACTCCATCTGCTGCAATCATGTATTGAGCTTTAATTTTTTCTTCAGTTCCATTCAAACGATTACAGATAGTAGCTGAGACATAATTTTTATGTTGTTCAAAATTGATTAGCTCTTTATAAAAATTTAAGTCTCCTCCTCGAGAATTGGCTTCTTCAAGTAAGATTGGTTCTGCTTGATTTTGAGAACAGCTAGTAAATTTTTCTGGGCTAATTGTATTAGTTAAAGCTTTTGACATTCGCGCTTTTGGATCTTTTGTATTATCTATATTCTCGTCAGAAAAATTTGCTTCAGCTAGCGTATGGACTGTATGCCACCCATGGCTTTTGGCCAAATCTTCACCTTGGTTTTGGATCAAGTCTTTGATTCCTAATTCTCGATATAATTCCATTGTACGTAAATTAAAACCACTAGCTTTTGGATGTATGGAGGTATTTTCGTGACGTTCTATTAATTTATACCGTATATTTTGTTGCGATAAAAATAAAGCCATAGATAAGCCTACAAGCCCCCCGCCAACGATTAAAACAGGAATATCAGCTTCTTTCGATTCCATTTAAAAACTCCTTTTAACAGTTAATATTGTTCCTTTAATAATGATATTAACTGTTTTTTGTTGAACGTTCAACAAAAAATTATTGAATAGGAACTTAATAAACGTTTAAACCATTTTTTTAATTTCCATATCCAAATGCTTTAAATATTTTTCCTGAAAATCGAGCACATAATTGAATTGAACTTCGGTTAGTTGTTCAAAAACGATATTGTCTCTTTCACGAAACTCTTCATTGAGTTTTTCATGAATTTCATAAATTTCTTTTCCTCTAGAAGTTAATTTAAAATAAACTTCTTTTTTATTATTTGTCTCTTTATAACTCTCAATCAATTTCTTTTCAATTAATTTTTTAGTTAGTTTACTAATTGCTCCTCTAGTTAAATAAAGTGATGAAGCTAATTTAATTACATTAGGATTTTTAATTTTTTCTATTGCTTCAATACAATGCACTTCTGAAGGGGTATAACCTTTAAGCGCAGCTTGGAGTTTAAATTTTTCTAACCATTCTATTTTATTAAGCAATTCTTTTGAATTTATATTAAATTGTTCTATTTTATCCATCAATATAACCACCTCCTATTAAAATAAGTCATATGACTATTCTTCATTTTATCATGCGTTCAATAATAATCTATTTCATATTTGTTTGTTTCTTGAATTTTGGTTAACTAATAGATCGGCTTAAATTATTGCTAGTAATTTATAAAGTTTACACAATAATCTATATAATGTATTTTTCGATGCAAATGAGTAAGCCTCTCAGAGTATTAAAACCCATATTTTTTGGTATTAATGACACATTGATTATAGCACGGGTTTTAAAACTGATATATATAGGAAAATCCTCCTAATTTTATATTAAGAGGATTTGTGTCAAAAACAAACACTAATGATACTGGTATTTAGTTATGAGATTCATTATTTAGAATGTTTTTTATACACCCTAATCATGCATGTAGACAAGACATTTATCAAGGTTGTTCAATTGTATTGTTAGGGTACGCTCTAAATAAACAAAAATAGTCCTCTTATTTTAATAAGAGGACTATTTTTGTTTAAAATTATTCAAGACCATTCGCTTTCTAACATACTCATTTGCCATAAATTATAATATTCTCCATTTAATTTTCTAAAGTCTCTTTTTTCTCCTTCTTTTATAAATCCAATCTTTTTGTAACTTTTAATAGCTGATTTATTAAAGGCAAAAACACCTAATTCAATTCTGTGTAGTCCCAAATCTTCAAAAGCCTTTTTCAATAATTTCTTTATTATTTTAGGGCCTAATCCTTGGCCACGCATTTGCGGATCACCTACTAAAACTTTACCTAACGTGGCGGAACAATTTTTAAAATCTATATTATTTAAAGCAATATGACCTATAATTTTTTTTGAATTATTTTCTTCAATGATAACTTTATAAATTATTTTACTAGAATTTTCTTTATTTGTGTCTTTAATATATTCCTTTAATTGTTCTTCATCTAGGGGATAATTAAAATCTGTACCTGCCCATTTGACTAAAAGTTCAGGAGAGTTTATCCAGTTTATTAATAAATCAAAATCTTTCTCCTCAAAATATTCAAACTTAATCAATAAATTACTCCTTAAATAATAGGTTATTAACTATAAAAATTCAGTGAATGTTGCAATATAAACAGCCACTACAATTTTTTGATACTTTCTTCATCAACTTTCTATCTTAAATTTTCGATTTTTTATAAAGCTTTTTGTATTATCTAAATAACTCTTTACAATTTACTGATTTTTAAGCTTTTGCTAATAGATTTATGCAACTTTAATATTATAAGTAAATCTATGCACTTCATCATTAAATTTAAATTCTGCCCAAATTTTATACATCCCTTTTTTAGGAAAATGAGCATAAAAGGTTGTAGAATCAGGTGATTCTGGGTGAACATGAATATAATCAGTTAATTGCTCATCAAATATAATCACATGTCCTAAAGCTCCTAAATAAGGTTGGGGAGTTAATTCTGTATTGAAAGTTAAAGGGACATGTTCATCTTCTTTAGCACTTATAGAATTTAAAGTTACATGAACTCCTTTGTTAACTTTTACCCAATTTTTATCAGAATTTAAAGATGTTGTATAGGTTATTTTATCTCCAATTTGCAGTTCAATAGGATGAACGGAATACACATGGTTTTTTGGTGTAACATCAACAAAAGCCTGGTAAGTTCCTGGCTCTAATTGTTGGTTAATTATAAATAAACCTTCATGCTTTTTTTGAGGGTGTAGGTGGTAATATTTCTCCATGTCATTAGATACTAAAACGAAATGCATTTCTTTTTCATGCATAGTATCTAATAATGGGGCATTATTAAATTCATCTTCTAACGTAATTTCTATATTACCATCTCTATATACAACATTTGCTTTAATTTCGGGTTTGTTTGAATGATATTCATGATTATGATTCATATTTTTATCCTCCTTAATTTTTAATAAGGGCATATCATTAAACGATATGCCCAACTATTTAAATTATTTAATTACATCGTAACCTTGATCTTCAATAGCTTCTTTAAAGTCGTTGAAAGCTACTTGATTTTCATCAAATTCAACTTCCACATTCCCATTCGCCAAGCTTACTTCTGAAGATGTTACACCATCTAATCCATTTAATGCTTTTTCAATTGAATGCTTGCAATGGTCACAGCTCATACCTTCTACATTAATAACTTCGTTAGTCAATGTTGTCACCTCCTTTCAAGAAATATAAGATTCTTATAATTTCATACGTTTTAGACGTAAAGCGTTTGTGACAACACTTACAGAACTTAAAGCCATTGCTGCTCCCGCAACCCAAGGTGCTAGCAGACCAATTGCTGCTATAGGGATACCTGCAACATTGTAACCAAACGCCCAAAATAGATTTTGGCGAATATTACGAATTGTAGATTTACTTGCTTTTATTGCTTTTGGAATTAATAAAAGGTCTCCTCCTAAAATAGTTATATCAGCAGCTTCGATTGCAACTTCTGTACCTGTACCAATGGCAATACCAATATCTGCTTTAACTAGTGCTGGAGCATCATTGACACCATCTCCAACCATAGCTACTTTTTTACCTTCAGATTGAATTTCTGCTACTTTAGAAGCTTTTTCTTCTGGTAAAACCTCTGCAATAATCGTGTCTATACCAACTTGTTTTGCTATTGCTTGTGCGGTACGTTTGTTATCACCAGTTAACATAGCAACTTCAATACCTAATTCATGAAGTTTTTGAATAGCTTGTTGGGCAGTATCTTTAACTGTATCGGCTACAGCGACAACCCCTCTCAATTCGTTATCTACGCTTATAAGCATTGCAGTTTTTCCTTCTTTTTCAAATTGAGCGAGATTTGTTTCAGCTTCATTAGTTCGGATTCCTTTTTCACTCATTAGTTTTCGATTTCCAACAAAAAGTTCTTTACCATCAATTGTTGCATTTATACCGCGCCCTGGTATAGCTTCAAAATGATCTACTTCTAAAAATTCTAATGATTTTTCTTTAGCATAACTTACGATAGCTTCAGCTAGTGGGTGTTCAGAACCTTTTTCTGCACTAGCTAATAATTGTAATGTTTGATCATCTCCACTAAAATCAGTGACTTCAGGTGTGCCATTTGTTATAGTGCCAGTTTTATCTAAAACAACTGTATTAATAGCATGTGTACCTTCAATGTGTTCTCCACCTTTAAATAGAATGCCATTTTCAGCAGCTTTTCCGGTACCCACCATTATAGAAGTAGGCGTAGCTAAGCCTAACGCACAAGGACAAGCAATAACTAATACTGCTATTGCAGCAACTAAGGCTGGTTCAAATTGTCCCGGCTGAACTAATGAAATCCATATAATAAATGTGAAAATCGCGATACCTACAACGATAGGTACAAAATATCCAGAAATAATATCTGCTAGTCTTTGTATTGGCGCTTTAGAACCTTGCGCTTCTTCGACAACTTTAACAATGGAGGCAAGAGCTGTATCTTTACCAACTTTTGTTGCTTCAACAGTAATTGCTCCATTTTTATTCATTGTTGATCCTATAACATTATCATTTTGCATTTTTTCAACAGGAATAGATTCACCTGTCAACATTGACTCGTCAATTGAAGTCATACCTTTAATTATTTTGCCATCTACTGGTATTTTTTCTCCTGGTTTGATAACTAAATAGTCTCCTTCTTTTACTTCACTTAAAGGAACCATAGTCTCTTCACCGTTGCGTAATATACGTGCTTCTTTAGCTTGTAAATTCAACAATTTACTTAACGCATTTGTTGTTTGTGTTTTAGCACGTGCTTCTAAATACTTTCCGAAAAGAATTAAAGTAATTAATACAGCACTTGTTTCAAAATATAGGTGTGGCTCATAATTTGTATTAATTAACCACTTAATCGATTCATAAATACTATAAAAGAAGGCTGCGCTTGTACCTAAAGCGACAAGAACATCCATATTTGCTGACCCATTACGAAGGTTTTTATAAGCGCCTACATAAAATTGCCAACCAATAACAAATTGAACAGGCGTTGCTAATACAAATTGGAACCACGGGTTCATAAATATATGTGGTATTTGAATACCAAATAAATGAACGAACATTGTCATTAACAATGGAGCTGCTAAAACAGCTGAAACAACTAATTTAATTAACTGTCGTTTTAATTGTTTTTCTTTTTGGGAACTTTTTTCTGATGCTTCTTTTTTAGGTTGTGCCTCATACCCTAGGTTTTTAATACGTTGTTGAAATTCATCTACAGACGTCATATCAGGGTTGTATTCTACAGTAGCACTTTCTGTGGTTAAATTAACTGTAGCCTTATTTACACCTGAGATTCGATTTAAAACTTTTTCGATTTTATTCGAACAAGCTGCACACGTCATTCCCATTACATCGAGATCCACTTTTTCGGTTAAAACTCCATAACCTGTTTTTTGAATTGTATTTGCAATATCTTCTAATGATGTAACATTGGGGTTATATTCAATTGTAGCTTTCTCTGTAGAAGGATTTACATTAGCGTTAACTTCATCTAATTTATTTAGATTTTTTTCTACTTTATTCGAGCAAGCTGCACATGTCATGCCTGTGATACCTAATGAGGTTTTTTTAATATTTTCACTCAATTATTTCTTTCCTCCTATTTTGAAAATTGTTTTAATACAACCATCAATTCTTTGATACTTTCTTCTCCGTTGCCATTTTTAATACCTTCACTTACACAATTAGATATATGGTCTTCAGTTACTATAAAACCCACTTGTTTTAGGGCTGATTGTATTGCTGTTATTTGTACTAGTACGTCTATACAATATCTATCTTCTGCTATCATTGATTGTAAACCGCGCATTTGTCCTTCTAATCTTTTGAGTCTATTGAGCAATGCGTCATTGTTTTTAACAGTAGTAGTGTTCAATTTCACCCCTCCTCGTATACCCTGATGGGGTATGTCTTATTGAAACCTATATTATACCCCTGGTAGGTATAAGTCAATACAAAAGTTTCATATAAAAAATTAATATTTATAGTTTGTTTTAAGAGGTACACTTGTATAAAATGTATGCTAAAACTTATATTAGGAGAGATATATTTGGATAAAAATATACAACTTGAGCTTTACACAAGACCTACATGCTCTGATTGCCAAGAATCAAAAAGGTATTTAAACTCTCAAGAGATTAGTTATAGTCATAAAGATGTAAGTCAAAATTTGGACTTAGAAGAAGAAATGAAAAAAATATCAGGCAACCGAATTGTTCCCTTATTTGTTTTTTATAAAAAAAATTTTTGGGGTAAAAAAAAGTTGTTTAAATATTACGTGGGATTTGAAAATAACAAAAAAGATATATTAAATATATTGGAATAATTAAATAAACAGCCATTATTTTTTAATAATGGCTGTTTATTTAATGATGATGTTGACTGTCTTCTTCTTTCACGATACAAAACAATTTTTCACTATGATTATTGTTAGAAGTTTCAGTCTGTATTGTGACATGTTGAATATTTTGATGATTGAGTTCATGTTCTATACGTTTAAGTAAAAACTCATTTTCAGTAATGGTCATTGTATCTTCTACAACAATATGACAAGATAACGCGTTTAATCCGCTAGTTACTGACCAAACATGAAAGTCATGAATATTTTTAACTTCTTTGAATTTTTTAATAGTTTTAATAATGTCTTTTGTATTTATATTGCTTGGTGCTCCCTCCATTAATACATGAAGACTTGATTTTGTTACATAAAAGCCGCTACGTAGTACTAAAATTGCTACAATCACACTTGCTAAAGGATCCGCCCACCCCCATCTAAAAAATATAATGAGAAGGGCTGCTATAACTGCACCTATAGATCCAAGCATGTCGCTTATTACATGCAAATATGCTCCACGCATATTTAAGTTTTCTTCTACATCGCTCCCACGCAGCATTATCCAAGCCACAATAATATTAATAAACAAGCCTACCAAGGCGATAATTAACATGCCTGTAGAAGCTACCTCAGGGGGGTTTTTAAATCTCTCAATAGCTTCATAAAAAATATAGATAGCTATTAACATCAAAGTAATACCATTAAGTACAGCTGCTAGTATTTCAAACCTTTTGTAGCCAAAAGTTTTATTTGTATTAGCTTGCTTCGCTCCTAAAGTAAATGCAATTAAAGCAATACCTAAAGAAATAGAATCACTTAACATATGACCAGCATCTGAAATTAACGCAAGACTGTTAGTAAAGAAACCACCTAACCCTTCTACAATCATGTAACTTGTAATAATAATAAAACTAATTAATAAAGTCTTTTTGTTCGCGCCATGTGTATGATTATGATTGTGATCGTTTTCCATTTAATCCCTCCTCTTTTTAATGATGAAAAATATTTTCTATAATTTGAATTTTTGTTTTTATAACTATAGAGTTAAAAAATATAAAATTTCAATTAATGTTTTGTTACTCGAAGAAAATCATACTAACTTATGAATATATGCTCATATATTCATAAGTTAGTATGATTTTTATCCTTTGTCAATATAGAAATGCTTTGTATTTTGTATATTAAATAAAAACCCTACTTTGCTTTGGACAGTAGTGGGATTTTTGCATATGATAAACCACACTTCACTTGCTAAATATTAACTATATTATAATTAACAAGTGATAATTTCTTTTTAGAGAAAATAATGTATTCACGCCTTTAGGCGTGAATACATTATTTTTTTTTGAATAGTTTAGAAAAGATAGATTGTTTTTGTTCATTTTTTTTTGATGCTTTTGGAGTAATGATATCTTCTTTTGAATCTATATTATCAGTTTCTATTTTTTTGGTATTACTTAATATATTTTGGCTATTTAAATTCAAAGATTGTTCTTGTTTTAATGCAATTGTTAAATCGTCAATTTGTCGATTCTTTTGTCGAATTTCTGATTCTAAATGCTCTATGTATTTATCGATATAACTGCTATATTGGTTATTTAATGATTCTGTTTTGTTTGTCGATTTTTCATCAAATTTTGTCGATTCTTTTGTCGTTTTTTTATTTAAAATTGTTTTTAGATAATCTATTGTATTATCATCTATTAATGATTTGTTACCTACTTTGTTTACCTTCAAATTTGAAGGTAAACTTTTTAAATGATAATGAATTGTTTGTTTAGAGACATCTAAAAGTTCAGAAACTTCCTTTACAGTTTTCATCAAATAACTGGGTCTCCTTTACTTTTTCATTTTTTGTAAAAACGCTTGACGTTCTTCTTCTGTATACGCAGATGTCTTAGATGTGGTTGGTTGATAAGTGTTATTTTTTAACCATTGTGGCGTCATTTCACGGCTTATATATTGTTTTGGTTTGCCTGTACTTATCATATTAGATTGTCGTTTCGAATGAATACGTTTCTCAGGTTCAAAAGAAAATTCTAACCATTCAATCTTTCGTCCTTTTTTAGCTTTAATTTTATTAATATTGAGATTTTTAAATAAAAAGCCTAATTCTTTAATTATTGGTTTAAATACATACTTATCAATTTCACTCATTCGATAACTTTTCGGAATATCTAAACGTTCTCTGAAATCATTAATTTGAATTTTGAAATATCCTGTATGTTTATATTGCTTTAGTAATCTAAACATATTTTTTGCATAAGTTGATTTTAGTTGTGTCATTTCCTGTAGTTCAAATTTAGTGAAATCAGCAGTAATTGAATTGAGTATATGCTTCAAATCATTATTAACACTAATAGACAGGTATTGTTTTTTTATATCAACTTTATAAGAAGTGAACAATACAAATTTTTCAAATGATTGCTCGTTACGTTCTGTATAAGTTAAATGCAACATTTTATCGTATACATGTTCTAAATCTTTTATAAAACGCGCTTGTGATCGTGAGTAATAATTACTAAGATGTTTTAATTCATCAAAAGGTATTTCTAGTTTACGTGTGTCTTGTTCTTTAAGTTTATTACACAATGTAAAAAACAAATCGACTTCTGTACTTGTAAATTTTCTTAAAGGTACTAAATTCATTTCGTTTCGGTACACAACAGTCTCTCCAGTCATGTTATAATCACTCCTACATATGTTTTTAGTTTTAGGATTAAAGGAAAAGACGTCTAAATTTCTTCCTTTAATCCTTTTTTGTAACAACATAGGGTAGTTTTATGATAAATCCACCCTATAAAATGAATTTAATATTACTATAACATAATATATAACGCAATCCCAAAACGATTAGGTATCTTTGTTACAAAATCTACCCTTTCCTGTTACAAAATCTACCCTTTCCTGTTACAAAATCTACCCTTTCCTGTTACAAAATCTACCCTTTCCTGTTACAAAATCTACCCTTTAGAGTTCTAAAACCTTACTGCGAGTATGCTTCAATAACTCTCTAAAAAGGGTTTAAAAAGATTTATATAAATATATATAAAGATCAGGACAAAATTACCTCAAGTTCAGAATCACTTTAAAGAATGAATAAATTCATACGAATTTATTTTGATATTAAAAAACCTAAACCAGACCTTTTTTGTAAAAAAGTCTAACAAAAAACTTCTTGAACTCGCCGTTCAAACTGCAGGGAATTGGAGGTTGTCCAATTCCACTGCGTTTAGTGTGGCGAGCTATGTAAGTATGTCAACTCCTTATACTCATTCACTCTGTTCATTCCGTTACCGTTGACACACAAAAAAATAAGAGCCTAGAACCTTGTTCTAAACCCTTAGTTAAACGTTAATAATCTTTTGATAATTTATATTGTTTATAAGCTAAATAAACAAGACTTGCTTGAACCATAACTTGAGCTAAACTTAAGCCCAGACTGATACGTTTTTTTAATCTCTCACGATTAGCCATTTTTTCACTCCTTACATGTTTAATTATGATGATACCTTTATTTTGGATTTTAAAGGGGTGTATAGCGTTTTGAATTATTTTAGTCATTATACCTTAAAATTTATGATCAAGGGCGTTTATGAGCTTCGCACAAAGCAACAGAATACATGCTAATAATATAAAAGGTATGAGATAAAGGAAATAAGCAAAATATCGCCAAATAGATTTCCCTTCAACGATTTGATCATGAATCGTTTGTAAAAAAGTATCAATTGATAAGATATGACCAATAGGCCCCGTAACCATAGCGACTAACGCAACAACCAAAACGACATAAAATAAGGCAAAGAGACCATGCGTCATTTTATTTAAGGTCTTATTGTATTTTTGAATGAGCTGGTCATTTTGTCGCATTTTACTTTCTAGTTTTTGCTTATAAGTCTGTATTTCATTTTCAGCTTGCTCATTGCGTTTTTTTAACTCATGGATCAATTGGTCCGTTTGTTTGTCTATCGCTTTAAATTTGGCTTCTAAAGCCTGTTTAAAGTCTTGTTGTTGGTTATCTGTATTGAGCTTTTTTAAATAACTATTGGCCACACTGATATATTTAACTCTTGTATCTTCGGTTGCTTGATTAAAGGTCGAGATCGAATCCTCTAGTTCGTTCTTTAGTTTTTCGTTTCTGTTGTTCCGCGCGCTCTCGTTGTTCTCTAATTTCTCGAGATTTCTCATCAGCAAGTCTTGCTGCTTCAGCACGTTCTCGAGCGCGTTGTTGTT
>NZ_PPRL01000035.1 GCF_002902235.1 Staphylococcus ureilyticus | reverse complement strand
TGTGTATAAGAGACAGCTATAGTAGTTAATTTAATGATAATAAAGTATTAAAGTAATAGATGATCATTTAGTGCTGATAAAAATCAATAAGAAAGTAGTCACTTTTAATGTTAGTGAATTTAAAACATTTTTTATCCATCATTATTGATTTGGAAGTAAATAGAAATACTTGAGCGATGCACAAGCATATGCGACACTAATCCAATTGATTTGGAAGTGTCGTTAAAAAGGAGAGACATATGATTAAAATAAATGATTTAGAAAGTATGGAACATTTTGCAAAATTGTTAGCGAAACATTTATCTGCAGGGGATATTATTTTATTAAATGGTGATTTAGGTGCTGGTAAGACAACATTAACGCAATTTATTGGTAAAGCTATGGGCGTAAAACGCAATATAAATTCTCCAACGTTTAACATCATTAAATCTTATCAAGGAAACGCATTTAAGTTACATCATATGGATTGCTATAGATTAGAAGATAGTGAAGAAGATTTGGGATTTGATGAATATTTTGAAGATCAAGCTGTCACATTGATTGAGTGGAGTGAATTTATCGAATCATTTTTACCAAATAATCACCTAACTATAGATATTAAAACCATAAATGAAACGACAAGAAATATAGAAATGAAAGCAGTAGGTCAACATTACAAAACGTTAAAGGAGGCCGTTGAACATGATTTATCTGTTGATTGATACATCTAATCAACCGTTGTCTGTTGCAGTTATGCAAAATAATGTAGTACTAGGTGAAATCAATACTAACGTGAAGCAAAATCATTCTACTCAGTTAATGCCGGCGATTCAACAGTTGTTTCATGAGAGTGGAATTGCAAAAGAAGAAATAAATGCGATTATTGTCGCGCAAGGACCTGGCTCTTATACTGGACTTAGAATTGGCGTAACGGTTGCTAAAACTTTGGCCTATGCATTGAATGCTGAACTATATGGTGTTTCTTCGCTAAAAGCGTTAGCTGCAACTGTTCAAGACGATGAACGACTTTTGGTGCCGATATTTGATGCACGTAGAGAAGCAGTATACAGTGGAGTTTATCGATATAATGGAAATCAATTGCTCCAAGTAGAAGAAGATCAATATTTACCAATACAAGAACTTCTCAACTTATTACATAGAATGGGAAAACCATATGTATTTGTTGGCATAGACACTGAAAAAGTAAAAGATTTATTAGATAGTGATTGCATACCTAATATACCAAAAGCAAAATATATGAAGCATTTAGTTGAAACTACTGAAGATATACATCAATTTAAACCCAATTATATTAAATTGTCAGAGGCCGAAAGAAATTGGTTAAACCAACAGAAAAAGAACTAAATATACGCTTGATGACTATGAAGGATGTACCTCAAGTATTTGATATTGAAAGAAATAGTTTTAACGACAGTAGTTGGACAATCGATGCTTTTTATCATGAAATAGAACAGAATGAGTTTGCACATTATTTTATAATTGAGTTTAATAATGTGATTATTGGTTATATTGGCATTTGGATAGTGATAGATCAAGCGCAGATTACAACAGTTGCGATAGATGAATCATATAGAGGCTATGGATTAGGACAATTATTATTAAAATACGCGATGAATTATGTACAAACCAAATGTGAAATTATGAGTTTAGAGGTTCGTATAGATAATGTGGTGGCACAACATGTGTATACAAATTTGGGATTCCAATTCGGAGGCAAACGTAAGAACTATTATGGTGAAGGTGAGGATGCAATAGTGATGTGGGTGAATTTAAATGAGTAATCAAACATTGATTTTAGCAGTTGAGTCAAGTTGTGACGAAACAAGTGTAAGCATTATTAAGCAAGGCACAGAAATTTTAAGTAATATTGTATTGAGTCAAATTGAAAGTCACAAGCGATTTGGAGGTGTGGTACCTGAGGTCGCTAGTCGGCACCACGTGGAAGGTATTACAACGACAATTGATCAAGCATTATATGAAGCAAATGTATCCATGGAAGATATAGATGCAGTAGCGGTAACTCAGGGTCCTGGACTCATAGGTGCATTGTTAGTAGGCATTAATGCAGCTAAGGCGTTAGCTTTTGCTTACGATAAACCATTGATACCTGTACATCATATTGCAGGACATATTTATGCGAATCATTTAGAACAACCATTACAATTTCCTTTAATAGCATTAATCGTGTCAGGTGGGCATACTGAACTAGTATACATGAAAGATCATTTGAATTTTGAAGTCATAGGAGAAACTAGAGATGATGCTGTTGGCGAAGCCTATGATAAAGTGGCGAGAACGATTGGTTTAGGCTATCCAGGTGGGCCACAAGTTGATCGATTAGCTGCAAAAGGTCAAGATAGCTATAATTTCCCGAGAGTTTGGTTAGAGGCTAATAGTTACGATTTTAGTTTTAGTGGATTAAAAAGTGCAGTCATAAATAAATTGCATAATTTACGACAAAAAGGAGCTGAAATAAAACCTGAAGATGTAGCAACGAGTTTTCAAAATAGTGTTGTCGAAGTTTTAGTTGGCAAAGCAGTGTCAGCTTGTGAGGCATATGATGTGAAACAGTTAATTATTGCGGGTGGTGTCGCCAGTAATAAAGGTTTAAGAGCAGCGCTTGATAAATCCTGTAAGCAACATGAGATTAATTTGCGAATACCGAGCCCAAAACTTTGTACAGATAATGCTGCTATGATTGGTGCTGCAGCACATTATTTATATCAAGCTGGATTTGTTGGTGACATGTCATTAAATGGATTTAATGATATGGATATAGAGCAATTTTCAATAAACAATTAAACTTGATAGGATGAACATTTAAAAATGTCATCACTTCATTTAGTGTAATATTAACTTAATATGATATTATCTCTATAAAAATGGATACAGCTTAGATTAATTATATATGAAATTAGGAAGTAGGAATATTAAATCAATGTTTGATGTTTCTACTTCTTTTTTAAAAGTTTAATGCTATGTATTTCGTTAAATAAAAAGTATGTACATTATAAATATTATTAAGTTCAAATGTTTAAATATTAAAAAAGGGGTATATATTTTAATGTATAGTCATACTATATAGAATAATGTAAATTTAGAATTACATTATCAGGAGGCGGCTTATCAATGAAATCAGTTCAGTATTTTAATTTTGAAAATAGTTTAGCAGCATTAGACTTTTATGAAAAAAATTTAGGTGCCACAGATATTCAACGTATTGGTGGTGACCATGAAATGTTTGAAGATATGCCAGAAGAATTCCAAGTAGAAAAAAACTTTACAATGAATGCTTCATTTAAAGTTTTAGGTGAAACATTTTATTGTAGTGACACATGGAAAAATAAAAAAATCGATAATAGTGGTGCAATTGTAACATTTACATTTGATCACAGTAATGAAGCGGATAAACAACTAGCCATCGATTTCTTTAACAATGCAATAGCAGCTGGTTGTGAAGAGGCAATGCCGTTAGGTAAAACGGAGTGGTCAGAATTATATGGCATGTTTAATGATCCTTTCGGTATTACTTGGATGATTAATGCTGAATAAAATAGTTAAAGCAAATAAAGGAACAATGAAGTTTATATTCGCTTCATTGTTCCTTTTCTGTATTTATTAGCGCATTTGTAGTTAAATGATTTGGTCTAAGTCTTAAAGGAATTGATTGAAGGATGTTTTAGCACGTGTATATACTTGATTAGGAAATTTTAAGATTCTTAATAATTCAATTGCATTTCTTGTATCTGCTTTGCCAGGTTTAATTTTAAAATCAAAAGCAATCTCATTTTCATAAATGGTTTCGTTAAAGTGAAAGTTTTTGTACTGATATTCTAATAATGTAGCTAATTCAATATCATGGGTCGCAGCTATGATTTCGTAATTTTGGCTATTGCCTAAATAATTTAACACGGATTCAGAAGCGGCAATTCGTTCTGTTGTATTAGTCCCTTTAAATATTTCATCAATGAAGCAATAAATTTTATCCTCTGTTTTTAAATCAAACAATCGTTTAATAGATTTGATTTCTGTCATAAAATAACTATCGCCAGACAAGATATCATCTTGGTTCACCATGGAGGTGAAAATTAAGCCAGGTTTATATTTAAAGTACTTTGCTGTAACTGTATTTATCGTTTGAGCTAGTAAAAGATTTAAGGCGATTGCTTTCATAAATGTTGACTTGCCTGACGCGTTCGAACCAGTTAATAATATATGACTATTAATTACTAAATCATTAGAAATAGCATCGACAAGCAGTGGGTGTGTAAGTGCTTCAAATTCTACTGAATCCTCATTACTTGCTTGAGGCAATGCATATTGTGTTAATGTTTCTCTCCACAATGCTATTGCATAGTGATTGTCTATACTTCCTATATATTCATAACACGCCATAACTTCAGCTTCATATTTTTTAAAGCTATGTTGTATTAAATGGAAGATATGGTAGTCCAACATAAATATGGCTTTTAATAAGAATGCAAATACCATAGAATCTTCTGCTGTATTTACTCTTCCCAATAGACCACTTAGCCTACGAGCAACTTTAAAATGACTAAAGTCAACATCAATGGTAGGGGCACCATCTATTTTGTGAATTGCATAAGCCTTTTTAATAACATTTGATGTATAAAATAATGAATTTAAGTCTTGATCGAATGTCCTTTTGAGTACGCCACTTAAAATCATATTAAATATAGCAACAAGTATAGTTAAAAGAATACCGATTTCAGGTTTTAAAAATGCAAACAGTAAAAAGACTAACGGTAAATATGTAGTCAACATATACAGATGATTGCGTTTCACTGTAGTTAGTTGATCAGGGAACGTTGGATAAATCGCTTTACCGATTTTAGCAAGGTGGGTCGATATCTTTAGTCGAAAAAGTTCGTCATTTTTAAATTTTTGAATTAACATCTGATTATGAATGGTAAACATTTTCCTTAAAGTTGCATATAAACGCATCTCACCAATAGCAGTAAAATTAAAGTTCATGCTGTTGAAAAGGGCTTTTAAATTCAAGTCTGCGTAAGTTTTATCATCTATCAGATTTGTTTCATCAAACTGGTGTTTATATGTATCGAATTGATAACTATACCTGTGATTTGGTCGTACAAAAGATTCTAAAGGCTTTCTTAAGGACCATAAAGGTTTGATATCATGTATTAACTTTTTATTGGCAATGATTGTTGTGATAATAAATAAAAGAGTTGTTCCAATTATTAAAGCGATTAGGAACCAAAGAATAGGATACATAAGTTTCACCTCATACTAGATTAATATGCTTTATTATGTCATGAAATAAATTGATATACAAACCGCTATTTAAGTTAAATATTTGTAGATGTCAATAGAGAACGTGCGTACTTATCAACAATTAGTGTATAACTTGTTGATAAGTCGTGGGCAAATGTGTGGACATACATTGTTTTCTGAATATTCATTGGCGAAAAAGTAACATTTTACCTGTGTATAACTAGGATAACTCTGTGGATAGCTTTGATGATAGGGTTAAAGTTGTGAATAGTTAATGTGTAAAAAGTTAAAAAAAAAGTACGAAAAATGAATTTTTCATTTTCGTACTTTTAGTTCAAATATGCTTTAAATTAACTTTTCTTGTAATTCTGCCCATTTTGACATAACTTGTTCTAATGCTTGTTCGTTATTTTCTTTCTCGTTAGCTAAACGCTTTGCTTCCTCTGGATCACTGTATATATCTGGTAGAGTTAGCATTTCATTGATTTCATTGATTTTAGTTTCAAAGTTATCTATTTTAGTTTCGCATTCATCAATTTGTCTTTCAATTTGGCGTTGTTCACGTTTTTGAAGTTTTTGATCGGTATAATGATCATTTTGTGATTCTATTGGTTTTGTTTGATGTGAAGTTTCATTTTCCTTTTTAGCTTGAATTGCTTCATTTTCTTCTTTCTTCTCAATAAAATATTGATAATTGCCTAAATACATAGTGCCACCATGAATGTCCAAATCATAAACTTTGTTTGCAAGTTGATTGATAAAATAACGATCGTGAGAAACAAATAAAATCGTACCTTCAAAATGATCCAATGCTTGCTCTAACATTTCTTTTGAATCTATATCGAGATGATTTGTAGGTTCATCTAAGATAAGTACATTGTTACGCTCAAGCATTAATAAAGCTAATTGCAATCTAGCTTTTTCACCGCCAGAAAGGTCATTAATGATTTTTTTAACATCTTCTTGTACAAATAAAAATCGGCCGAGTACTGCGCGAATATCTTTTTCATTCATTGAAGGGTATTGGTCCCACAGATAATCTAGTATTGTTTTACTAGATTTGAATTCAGCTTGTTTTTGGTCATAGTAACCGATTTTTAAATTTGCACCAGTAGTGATTTCTCCGTTCAATTTCGGTTGAATACCTGCAATTGTTTTGATTAAAGTTGATTTTCCGATACCGTTAGGCCCAATAATGGCGATATGGTCTCCTTTAGTCACTTCAATATTGATACCTTTAGTAACTGGCTGCTCATATCCAATATCTAAATCTTTAATATGGAAAACATCATTTCCTGTATTTCTATCAAAGTCAAATTGGATATTAGCACTTTTGGCATCAACCATTGGTTTATTGATTCTTTCCATTTTTTCAAGCATTTTTCTACGGCTTTTTGCCATACCAGTAGTTGAAGCCCTTGCTATATTTTTCTCAACAAAAGTTTCTAAGCGTTTAATCTCATCTTGTTGACGTTCATATTCTTGCATGCGTTTTTCATAATACTTATCTCTTTTTTCAATAAATTTTTTATAATTACCTATATAATGTTGCACATCGCCAAGGGCTACATCATAGATTTGATTGACTATTTTATCTAAAAAATATCTGTCATGGCTAATGATAACAATAGCACCTTTAAAATAGTTTAAATAACTTTCTAACCATTGTGTTGTTTCCATATCCAAATGGTTAGTAGGTTCATCAAGTAATAATAAATCAGGTTCACTTAATAACATTTGGGCTAATGAAAGCCTAGTTTTTTGACCACCACTAAAATCATTAATAGGGCGATTGAAATCCGCTTCAGTAAAATTCAGTCCATGGAGCACGGTTTTTATTTTACTTTCATATTGATATCCATCCTGTTGTTCGAATTCATTGGATAAATATTCATAACGATCGATATGATTTTTATATTCGTCTGTATCATATGCATTAGCATGTTGTGCTAACCAATCTGTTTCTTTTTTCATTTCAACTTCAAGCTTTTTCATATTTTCAAAAGGTTTAGACATTTCTTCAATCACAGTTTGGTTTGTGTTGAGTGTCATTTGTTGTGTTAAATAACCAAGTTTTAAATTTTTACTTTTTGAAACATGACCACTATCATAACCTTCGACGCCAGCAATAATTTTCATTAATGTAGATTTACCAGCACCGTTACGTCCTACGATACCAATGCGTTCACCAGTTTTCACTTCAAAATCTACATTGTTAAAAATATCTTCTCCGTCGAATGATTTAGTAATGTCATTTAATTGTAATAATATCATCCGATTTTGCACCTCTCTATTCATTATCATTCTACCGTATTCTGCGTGTTGTTAAAACTACCAGTGTTTATCTTTATAATGTATTAATGTATAATGTTGTAGTAATTATAAGATTAATTAGACATTATAGTATAGGAGGACAAGATCTTGGCTAACCAAAGCGAAAAGATTCCTCGTGCCACGTTAAAACGGTTACCGTTATATTATAGATTCGTCAATACTTTGAAATCTAAAGGGATAGACAGAGTTAATTCTAAAACAATTAGTGAAGGTTTGAACATTGATTCTGCAACAATTCGTCGTGATTTTTCTTATTTTGGTGAATTAGGCAAAAAAGGGTATGGTTATAATATTGATAGCTTGTTACATTTTTTTAAAAATGAAATAAGTGAAAATGATGAAATTAAAATAGCCATCGTAGGTGTAGGGAACCTAGGTAAAGCATTACTAACATATAATTTTTCTATTCATGATGAAATGACTATTACAGAGGCGTTCGATATACGAGATGATGTGATAGGAACACAAATAGGCAATGTGGTTGTAAGCCCATTTTCGAAAATCACCGATGTCTTAAAGCAAGAGCAAATTGATGTCGTGATATTAACAACGCCTGAAAATGCAGCACAACAAGTTGCAGATACATTAGTTGGAGCTGGCATTAAAGGGATTTTAAATTTTACACCAACACGTGTTTATACGCCATCAGATGTTCAAGTTCATCATATTGATTTAGGGATTGAACTACAATCTTTACTTTTCTTTATGAAAAATTACAGTAATAAATAATAATTTTTAATATTAACTTTGTATAGATGCAAACATTTTTGATGTTTAGTTGTCTATGCAAAGTTTTTTTACTAGCAAGTTTTCATAGCACTTCTTTTCATAAGACTTAAAACAGAAAGGTTGAAATTTCACTGTAAATCTAATATGATAATTCATATTGATTTCATCGGAAAAGAGGTAATGTTATGACGTGGTTAGTAATCAGTGGCTTAATCGTAGGCGGACTTTTGGGGTTTGTCATGCAACGTACACGGTTTTGTCTTGCTGGTGGATTTAGGGATATATATATCCAAAAAAGTAATAAAATGTTTTATGCCTTATTAATAGCAATATCCGTTCAAAGTATCGGACTACTCGTTTTAACTTCAACAGGGTTAGTGCAAATACCAGAATCCACATATCCAATCATAGGTACGGTTATTGGCTCATTTATTTTTGGTATTGGCATTATATTAGCAGGCGGTTGTGCAACTGGCACATGGTATAGAGCAGGAGAAGGATTAATTGGTAGTTGGATAGCACTTATTGCATATGCATTTACATCAGCTGCTACTAAATTTGGTTTATTATTACCTTTAATGGACGGTATCAATAAACCTACTAATGTAAATACAAGTATGGCTCAAACTACAGGTATTCCGACATGGATTTGGGTCACTTTATTAACAATGATAACGCTCATATTTGTTGTAAAAACACTACGCAAACCAAAACCCAAATTTGCCGTACCAAAGTTAAAACAAAAATTTACAGGAATTCGCTATTATTTATTTGAAAAAAAATACCATCCATTTGTTGCAGCTATTGCAGTTGGACTCATTGCATTATTGGCTTGGCCAGTGAGTGAATCTACTGGTAGAATGTACGGTTTAGGCATTACAACACCGTCTGCAAATATTGTTCAATTCTTTGTAACTGGTGATGTCCAACTATTAGATTGGGGTGTCTTTCTTGTTTTAGGTATCTTTGCTGGTTCTTATATTGCAGCAAAAGGTGCTAGAGAATTTAAATGGAGATTACCAGATAAAAAAACAATCCGCAATAGTGTTATTGGTGGCGTATGTATGGGATTTGGTGCATCAGTAGCAGGCGGTTGCTCTATCGGAAATGGTTTAGTTGAAACAGCTACAATGTCTTGGAAAGGTTGGATCGCGCTTGCATCAATGATATTAGGTGCTTGGTTTATGAGTTACTTCATATTTATCAAACCAATGAAAAAAGCTCAAAAATCTACAACGCAAAAAGTTTCTACACAAACACAGACGACGTAAATTTTATTTTTTAGGAGGATTTCATTATGGTATATGAATTAGGTACAGTAGGTATGGTTTGTCCTTTTCCTTTGATTGAAGCACAGAAGAAAATGACTACTTTAGAGAACGGGGACGAATTAAAAATTGATTTTGATTGTACCCAAGCAACTGAAGCAATTCCAAATTGGGCAGCTGAAGAAGGTTACCCAGTTACTAATTATGAACAACTTGATGATGCTTCTTGGACAATCACTGTTCAGAAAGCTTAGTGATATAAAACTAAATTTGGATATCTGAATAAGATAAAACACAATGCTATATGAAGTGATTTCACTTCGTTAAAGGCTGACTACAGAAAAAAAGTCCGAGACATATTTTATGTTTCGGACTTTATTTAGTTCTATAAAAATTTCTCATTTAGTTACACGCGTTGTAAGGTTAAACGAGGTTAGTCCGAGTTGAACTATTTATAAATTTTCTTAAAACTAACAAAGTATATTGATGATTTTTTGAAAGTGTTATTCATAAAGTTGTCAATTGTTAAAAGTGTTTATAAAGCAAGTTGACTTTGATTTTTAATAGTATTTAAAGGGATTACAATATGATAAAATAGAGGATGTTTACAGTGCCAAGTAGATTGATTGGAAGAGATAGTAAAAATGATTTACATATCAAAGCGAATTGTCTGTCAGATGATAGAATATTTTTTCAATTACAGTCTATATGAATATTTATGATGTCAAAATAATATGCGATAAGTTAAATTAAAGCATTTAATAAAGCTATACTAATATAAATATTTAGTTAGAAACTTTTTATAGGGATGAATGTTGATGAAACAGACCTTATGTTAAGCATTGTTGATCTGATGTGGTCTTAGTCATAGGAATCATATATTGATTAAACATCATACAAGGTATAATGATATTGAAGAAGAGGAGCCATAGCGCTTTGAATCGATAAAAAGACAAATCTAATTAAATAGAAATGTAATAAAAACAAATGATGCATAAATGTTATGCTGAGTTGAATTGCGATGGACAATATCCGGAAAGTAGTAGTTAATAATAGGAGGAAATAAAGTGAGTGAATGGACAAGAGATGAACGTTATCAGCGTTACGAAGATATTGATCAAGAAGTAATGGATGAATTAACTGAGCGTGTGAATCAATCTAAATATAGACAATTATTTCATATACAGCCGAAAACAGGACTCTTAAATGATCCTAACGGTCTAATTTATTATAAAGGAGAGTACTACATCTCACACCAGTGGTTTCCATTAGGAGCAGTCCATGGTTTGAAATATTGGTATACATATAAAAGTAAAGATTTAATAAATTTTGAAGATCAAGGGATTTCACTAAAACCAGATACAAAAGATGACAGTCATGGAGTTTATAGCGGCAGCGCATTTACATATCACAATAACTTGTATTATATGTATACAGGAAATCATAGAGATGAAAATTGGAATAGAAAATCGACACAACATATAGCTAAAGTACTCGATAATGGCGAGGTTCAAAAATTTCCAAAAGCAGTAATAGCAGCACCGCCGTCAGGATATACACAACATTTTAGAGATCCTAAAGTGTTCGTTAAAGATGGAATTTACTATGCAGTCATTGCTGCACAAAATGAAGATGGATATGGAAGAATACTTCAATACCAATCAACAGACATTGTGAACTGGACATTTCAAGGAGAAATAAAAACAAAGCTTGAGGCGTTTGGTTTTATGTGGGAATGCCCAGATTATTTTAATTTAGATGGCTTCGATTTACTGTTATTTTGTCCACAAGGTATTGAACCAGAAGGTGAAAAATTTAGGAATATTTACCAATCTGGTTATATTATGGGGCAATACGACATAGATCATCTTGTTATGGATCATGGTGATTTTCATGAATTAGATTATGGTTTTGATTTTTATGCGCCTCAAACTTTTACAGATGAATTTGGCGACAGAATACTCATTGGTTGGATGGGTTTACCAGAAGTGACCTATCCTACAGATTCAGATGGTTGGGCGCATTGTTTAACAATTCCGCGTATTTTGACAATTGAACAAGGCAATTTAAAACAACGTCCTATTAAAGCACTTCAACAATTAAGAACGAATAAAGAAACAGCATTAGGTTACGCTAATAAATTTACGCGATTCTTAAAACCATATGAAGGTAAACAATTTGAATTGATTATTGATATCTTGGAAAACGAAGCTACTGAAATATATTTTGAAATAAGAGCCTCAAAATCACAATCTTTGCGCATCGCTTATAATACAAAAAATAAAAAAATTACATTAGATCGTAGTGAAAGTGGCGCATTACCAGAACCAGTAGAAGGTAAAACACGTAGCACTTATTTGGATACACCTTTATCACAATTACAAATGTTCGTTGATACATCTAGCATTGAATTATTTTGTAATGATGGTGAGCGTGTAATGACTTCAAGAATTTTTACAGATGATGATGCGATAGGATTTAAAGCTTCTACTGAATCTGGGCAAGCCTTTCTCAATTTCACAAAATATGATATAAAGGGTGGACAATAAATGAAACGTTTACTTGCAATCGGCGAAGCACTTATCGATTTTATTCCTAATCAAAAAGATTCAAAATTAAAAGACGTAGAAGGGTTTACAAGACAAGTTGGCGGCGCACCTTGTAACGTTGCTTGTACAACCACAAAATTAGGTGGTCAAGCAGCTATGTTTACTCAGTTAGGAAACGATGCTTTTGGTGATTTAATTGTAGAAACAATAAGTAATATTGGTGTGTCTACAAACTATATCCGACGAACAGATGAAGCGAACACAGCTTTAGCATTTGTAAGTTTAACCAAAGAAGGAGAACGAGATTTTTCATTTTATCGTAAACCATCAGCAGATATGTTATATCAACCTAGCAATATAGATGCAATAACTGTAACAGAAAGTGATATGTTACATTTTTGTTCTGTTGATCTCGTAGATAGTCCAATGAAACAAGCGCATAAATCGTTAATAAATAAAGTGAAATCAGCAAATGGTACGATTATATTTGATCCTAACGTACGCTTGCCATTATGGCCAAGTGAAGCGGAATGTAAAAATGCAATTCGTGAATTCTTGCCATCAGCACATATACTTAAAATTTCAGATGAAGAATTGTCATTCGTCACTGGGAAAAAAGATGAAAAAGAAGCAATCGCTTGGTTATTCCAAGGTAGTGTAGAAGCTGTTATATACACTAAGGGTAAAGAAGGTGCTGAAATTCATTTCAAAGATGGTACCGTGATTAGTCATGGTGGTTATAAAGTGAAAGCAATAGATACGACTGGTGCCGGTGATGCTTTTATAGGTGCATTAATTAATAGATTAGCAGCATCTGATATTATCAATCCGATAGAAGCATTAAAACGAGAAGGTGGAACTATGCTTCAATTTAGTAACATCGTTGCTGCAAAAGTTACTACAAAATATGGCGCTATTGAGAGTATACCTACTTTAGATGAAGTTCAAGCGTTACTTGATTATTAAAAAGAAAAGGGAAGGACTGCAATAATTCTCTCAAGTTAAGGTGATTAAGGTTGAATGGTGCTGAAGATCGATTTAAGCTGAACGCATATATAAGCTTCACACATTAAATTGAAGAGTGGTGTTAAAAGGCTGAGACATTTTTGTAGTCTCAGCCTTTTAGTTTATGTATTAAATTTTTTTAACATTACGTACAGAAGCATAGCAGTGTTCATTATTTTTGAAATAAACAATACGTGACTTAGAATCAATGGATTCAATATTGTGTCTATTGACAACAAAACTATTATGACATCTGAAAAAACGCTCGTCTAAATTATCAATTTCTTTTAAATTACCATAAAATTCAATTTGCCTATTGTCCAAGTGAGCAATCAAACGATGCGAATTCGAAGATGATTCAAAGAACATGACATCATCATATTGTACATAAATAGAATTGCTGCCGCGTTTAAGTTCGATTGTTTCAACCGTGCTTTCTTTTGAAAGTAATTTCAATCGAGTTTCTGATGTTTCGAGGCAATCAATCACTCTGGATTTTAATTCGTCAGGATCATCTTTGAAGATGAAATCCATAGCAGCAACTTTATATACAAAGGTTAAATAAGTGAGCTCACTATGACTTGTGACAAATATGATATTGCTCACAGGATCATATTTTCTAATCTCACTTGCTAATTTAATACCGTTAATATCGGCCTCTAATTGTATATCAAGAAAATAACAACCAATATCTTTAAGTTCCTTTGCACGTTCCAATACCTCATAAGGATCTGACGTAGCTACTTCAATTTCCATTGGTTTTTCTTCTATCATGATGTAATTATTGATAATAGAAACTATATTTTCACGTTGTCTTACATCATCTTCACAAATGAATATTTTCATATTTACACATCCTTATGAATTAGAATTTAATATTTCTACTTTTTGAATAAAGTAGTTATTGTCTATAGTTGTATCTAATAAAACATTGGAAGTTGCATCGGTTATTTCTTTTAAGTTAGATAATCCTAAACCACGATTTTTTCCTTTTGTTGAATAATTTTCTTGGAATAAAGTATGTACTCTAGGCATATCAGGCTTACATTTGTTCATGATGATAAACATAACTGAATCGTCTTCATTTTTGATAAAAGCAATGCGAATTAGAGGATCATCCTCTATTTTTTCTGAAGCTTCTATAGCATTGTCTAATAAAATACCAATAATTCTACTCAAATTGATAATAGGCATATCAATTTTTTCAATTGGCTCTGGAACTTCAATACTTAATCTTATATTTTTTTCTTGAGCTTGTAATATTTTAGTTGTGATTAAACCTTTAATTTCACGGACTTTTAAATTTTCAATACCATTAATTTTAAGTGTTTTCATTTGCATATTATCTTGCATAGGTATGATTTCTTCATTGAAATACTTGCGTAAACCTTCCATATCATTTTCTCGAATATAATCAGATAATGTTGAAAGGATATTAACATAATCATGTCGAAACTTACGCATCTCATTATTAATCTTTTCAATTTGTAACGTATATTTATAATAATTTTCTATTTCTTTAATATTACGTTTATATTGGATTTGACGTATAATGCTGAAGGAAATAGTAATGATTAAAATAGCCGTAGTAATGATAACCACAGCATACATGATTGAAATAAATTTAGCATCACCAAATGAAACATTTTGGTTTGGTAAGTAAAAATATATCAAGCCTAAGATAATAAGTAGAAATAAACTAACTAATATTAAATATAATTTATTCAAAGATAAATCTGAAAAAGAGAGTCGTTTTATAAAAAATTTTGCTATGTATGCGTAAATTAATGAAAATATAATATATGTGATAGCATAAAATATTGAAAAGTTATATTTAATAACTATTATGTCTACAATTAGACTACTTAACCACAAACTTGTGAAATTTGCCATGTACAAAATAAAAAAACAAATCATTGCGGTAACAATACCAAGAAATTTGTTTTTATAATACATAAATACTAAACTTGCAAAGAATAGAAATAGAACAGCTTGTGATTCAATTGTAAGAAATAAGATAGCAGAAAGGATTATAATTCCAATAATAGAAATATAATCCTTCACAGTATAACTAATCCCGCTTATAAGCTTCATATTATAAAGTAAAATAATTGCTTGTATTATTAATATAACTACTAAGATTAAAACCGCCATATTATACACACTTTCTAAGTAACTATTATTTTATTTATATAAATCTGTTAACTCTTTAGGAATCTCAGGTTCATCAGCAAAACCTGTACAAGGTTTAACACTTGAAATAGTACCAATAAAAGCAAAGAACTTAGCAAAAACAGTTAAAATTGATTCGAAAATATTCATAATTAATAATCCTCCTTAGGGAAAAATATTGGAATTTGTAAAATTGCAATGATGGTAATACCAAGCAACATTAGTTGTTGGTATGGTTCATCTAAAAATACAGAAATAATTAATAATAATAATGTTACGGCGATAGCTTTGATTTTTTTTCCTTTTCTAAGTCGTTGTGGAATAGGTTGCTTTTTAGTTGCAGATGGCGAGAAAATTATGATTAAAACTAAACCTATTAAAGACAAGGTATACATTATTTCAGACGGTACTTTCATATACCCGACTATCCAAGGAAGTAAAACAAAGTAAAAAAGACTTTCTAAATAACATAATAGAGAACTTCTAGCATGTGCACCATGTGCAAAATGTCTGATTAAAAAAAATGATAAGTGTACAGTCAGTGTGTATAAAAATAGGTTGAAAAGGATTGAAATGCCATAAATTACAATAGCTTTAAAAAAGTTACTTACTACAACTTGCATGCCTAAACGCATTTTCAAATACTCTATATTATCTAGATTGTTTCGTATTTGAAGTTGTTTAGCAAGTCTATCTATTTTATTGTCAATTAATTTTACCATTGGCTATTCTCTCCTCACCCGTATTATACAATTTTAATTATATTTTAGGCGTCTCATTGCTTAAGTGTATGTTTTGTATTCCTAACTGTTTGTATTTCTTATCTTTTTAATTTTAACATATAATTCTTAACAAATAAGTATGAAATATAACGAGTTAGGAATTATTAAACGCAATTTCAAAAATTCATGGTTTAATATACTTGTATCACAAAGAAGTGATAAAATTATTTAGACTTAACCGTTTAAATGATGTTGTTAATTAGGCTTTTGAGCAGGAGTCTAATTGACTTTACTAAATTGTGACTGTATCTTCGTATAGTTATTGGAGTTACAAGTTTAGTTGTTGGTTTCATTTCTTTGAATACGGATAAGAGGAGGCTGATGTTGTGACAAGAACCTTTTCAGTAATAGCTAGTGGTTTCGTAAAATAGTACTAAATTAGTACACAACTCGCTTAATACGTTAAGCAAATCCCTTAAATTTGTATTTGTAGACCTTTCCCAGTCTCAAAGCAAATCTATTTTAACATTGTCTATAACAGAGACAATTTAAAATTTAAACATGTAAGCTATCGGAAACATCATTCAATTTATCATTTTAATCGGTAAATTCACTAATTTTTTTCATAATTAATAACATCCCCAAAAATAGATAGAGAAATAACTGTATAAAACATTCCCTTAATAATAAGTTACAAAAAACCGTGAGTCCCTCCCAAGCTCACGGTTTTTTATGTTTATTTATAAAGATGAGGTCTCAAATTTTTAAATACGGGTATTGCTTCACGTTGTTTAGAAACCTCATCTAAATTTAACGAACAATTTAATCTTCCTTCTTTATCATTGAGTTGATCTATAATTTCACCATTTGGATTAATAATTATTGAGTTACCAGCATACTCAGTTTTACCATCGTCACCACAGGTATTACAACCGACGACAAACATATCATTTTCTATCGCACGTGCTTTTAATAATGCTATCCAATGGTCTAATCTAACACTTGGCCACTGTGCTACATAAAATGCGATTTCTGCACCTTTACGTGCTGGATAACGTAGTATCTCAGGGAAACGCAAGTCATAACAAATAATTTGAGCAATTTTTACTCCGTTAGAAAGTGTAAATGGTTCAGGAACAGCATTGCCTGGACTCATAAAGAGTGGTTCATCTAACATTGGTACAAGATGTACCTTATCGTAACTATTGATTAAATAGCCTTGCTTAGATACTGCAAAGGCAGTGTTATATACACTTTCTTTCATGATATTAGATACAGAGCCTGCTACAATATCTACTTGATACTGAATAGCTAATTTTGAAATGAACTCAAAACTTCGTGATAATTGTTGATCTGCTAGTTTGTTCAATTGGGGTAAGGCATATCCGTTGTTCCACATTTCTGGCAATACAACAACATCTGTGTCAGTCGTCACATAATTAGAGAACCAATTTTTAATGGTTGCTTCATTAAAAGAAACATTTGCTGGTTCAATTTTAAGTTGAAAGATTTCTATATTCATCAATTTCACCCCTTAAATTAGTATTAGACTAAATATACTAAATATATTTAGAAAATTCAAAATATGATAAATTGTATTATATCTAGATATGAAAAAAGAGGCGAAGACACAGAAGTCTAAGCCTCATATTTTGGCAATCATACTAACATTGATAGAAAAGGAATGCATTTTTGTCCACGTTTTTGATGGTGAATGTATAATAACATGTCATTCCATATATTTAATCTTTTATTTTTTTATAAGGAATCGTTTGCTTATATCATTAAATTCTTTTTCATTAGCTGCTTCACGAATATTACCGAAAGGCATTTGTGCCATCAGTTTCCATGTTTTTGGAATATCAAAAGCTTCAGAAACAGCTACATCTACAAGTGGGTTATAATGCTGTAATGAAGCCCCAATACCTTCAGTGCTTAGTGCTGTCCAAATAGCGAATTGATGCATTGCGTTTGTCTGATTAGACCAAATTGCAAAATTTTCTGCGTAATTAGGCATTTGATTTTGTAAGCCTTCGATGACTTCTTCGTCTTCAAAATATAAAATTGTTCCATATGAATGTTTAAAATTATCAATTTTATCAGCAGTCGGTTGGAAATCACGATCAGGTCCCATTGTATTTTTCAGTGCTTCTTTTGTAATTTCCCAAAATTTATCATGGTTATCATTTAATAATAAAACAATACGTGTAGATTGAGAGTTAAATGAAGATGGTACATGTTTAACTGCATGTTCAATTATATTTTCAACTTCTTTATCAGAAATTGAAATTTCTTTATCTAAACTATAAATTGTACGTCTTGTTTCGATTGCATTTTGAAATGCATCTAAATCTTTTGATTTTTTAGAGAAAATTCCCATTATAGTAGCTCCTTTATTAATTCAAAATATATATCTAGTATAATAATTATACCTGAG
>NZ_PPRL01000034.1 GCF_002902235.1 Staphylococcus ureilyticus | reverse complement strand
GAGGAAAGCGTGAAAAAGTAAAAGGAATGCATGAGCAAAAACTCATGCATAAGTACCGCTATCTCAATAAATTGAGAGTGGTACTTTACGAGCGCTTGCCTGAAGTCAGGAAAGGTCCTTAGCGCCGATGGTAGCTGACTTACGTTCCGCAAGAGTAGGTAAAGAGGAATACATGAACTAAAGCTCATGTATAAGTCACACTATTCCAATAACATATAAATTTATAAGATATATAAGTGTCAAGCGTAAAAATTAAAATTAAGAAGTGTGACTTTACAGGCAATCAAGACCCGAAAGGGTCTTTTTTGCATAAAAAGAATTTTAACAGAATGAGTTAAGGTCATGTATCAATATCATTAACTCATAAAGGCACGATACTTTAAAACTATGGTTATTAAGTGCACGCATTTTTTTATATTATTATGTTAAAATGTAGAAGATTACAACGTTATACTGTTTTATAAGGTAATGTTAATTTTATTATTTATATAGTGGAATTGTAATGAAACAAGAAATATTGAATTGAAAAGCGAGGATAAGCATGAGCAAATCGTTGTTACATAAATTGAAAGGACTATTAGCTGAAGAACCTATTTCATTACATGTACCTGGACATAAAAATATGACTATTGGGTACTTGAATCAATTAGATTTTAAAATGGATATGACAGAAATTACAGGGCTTGATGACTTACATTCTCCTGAGTCAGTAATAGCTGAAAGCATGAAGAATGTTGATAAACACCCTGATTATGATGCTTATTATTTAGTGAATGGTACTACTTCAGGAATATTGTCAGTGATTCAAGCGTTTTCCTCAAAAAATGGTGAATATGCGATAGCGCGCAATGTACATAAGTCTGTATTTCATGCATTAGATTTAATAAAGGCAAAGGCACAATTATTAAAAATGGATGTCAGTGACGCTACGAATCAATATCTAGGACCTGACAAAACGTCATTATATGATCAAGTAAAAGATAGTAAACTAGCAGTGTTTACTTACCCTAATTATTATGGTGAATGTTTTGATATAAAAACTGTTACAGAACTTTTAAAAACTTTGAAAATACCAATGCTAATCGATGAAGCACATGGTGCACATTTAGGATTTGAACATTTTCCAGAAACGGCATTGAACATGGGCGCGGATTATGTTGTGCAGTCATATCATAAAACACTGCCATCACTAACGATGAGTTCAGTGATATTTATTCATAAAAATGCACCTTGTCGAGAAGCAGTCATAAGATATTTATCCTATTTTCAATCTTCTAGTCCATCATATTTATTAATGAGTAGCCTAGAACTGGCACAAAAATTTTATGACGATTATCATAGCGAATACTTTTTTCAAAAGAGAGAACAATTGGTTCAACAATTGGAAAACAAAGGGTTCGAAATTGTGGAGGTTGATGACCCACTAAAACTAAATGTAAGATGCAGAGGGTATCATGGTTACGAATTACAATCATACTTTGAAGCACACCATATTTATGTTGAATTGGCTGATGACTTTCAAGTGTTAATGGTGTTGCCGTTGTGGCATGAAGGTGATCAATTCCCATTTGATGAATTACTATCAAGGATTGAAAAGGTTCAATTAGTAGAAAGACAGGACGATATAAATGTCAGCGTACCGTATAGAACGGGGAGTAGTATGTATTATGGTGGCGAAATACATAATGTGCGGAAAATAGACATTAAATACGCAGAAAATAAAATATTAGCTAATCACATTGTGCCGTATCCTCCTGGTATTCCAATAATGTTTAAAGGAGAAAAAATCACAGAAGATATGGTAAAATTAATGAATTATTGGTGTGAACAGCAACAAAGAGTAGAAGGAATAAAAAATTTTAAAATAGAAATTAAGGATGAATAAGATGTCAGCTTTTATAACTTTTGAGGGGCCAGAAGGTTCTGGAAAAACAACTGTAATACAACAAGTTGCAGAAAAACTCAAACATGAGTATAATATCGTACTTACAAGAGAGCCAGGAGGCGTGAAGACAGGAGAGCAAATAAGAGAAGTATTGTTAGAGGGAGAAGATATGGATGACCGTACTGAAGCATTATTATTTGCTGCATCAAGACGGGAACACCTCGTAGGTAAAGTTATTCCAGCATTAGATAATGATCATATTGTTCTATGTGATCGTTATATTGATAGTTCATTAGCATATCAAGGGTATGCAAGGGGTATAGGTATAGAAGAAGTTAAATCTATTAATGAATTTGCTATTAATGGATTATATCCAGACTTAACAATCTATCTAGATGTGAGTGTCGAAGTTGGTAGAGAGCGAATACTAAAAAATCAAAGAAATCAAAATCGATTAGATCAAGAAGATGTAAAATTTCATGAAAAAGTAGTTGAAGGTTATAAAAAGATTATTCATAATGAGTCTGAGCGCTTTATTGTAATTAATGCGGATCAAAGTATAGATAAAGTAGTGAATGCAACGTATGAATCTATCACCAATTATTTAGAAAAATTATGATATAATATTCAAAAGAGGTGTTTAGTATGAAAATGATTATAGCAATCGTACAAGATCAGGATAGTCAGGAGCTTTCAGACAAACTTGTTAAACATAATTTTAGAGCGACAAAACTTGCAACAACAGGTGGATTTTTAAGAGCGGGCAATACAACTTTCTTATCAGGTGTAGAAGATAATCGTGTCGATGAAATGCTACAGGTTATTAATGATACTTGTGGAAATAGAGAACAACTTGTATCACCGATTACCCCGATGGGTGGAAGTGCTGATTCATATATACCTTATCCAGTTGAAGTGGAAGTTGGCGGAGCAACGGTATTTGTTATGCCAGTTGAAGCTTTCCATCAATTCTAAAAACATGGTTGCTGTATATGGTAACTTTTCGACTTACATGTTGCTATTTGATTAGCTAATGCTAAATGTAATTCGTAAAGGCACTATGTATTAGCAGCCTTTTTATATAAAGGAGCAACATTAACATGGATGAACTAGAAAGACTGACAAAAGCATATCAATCTAATAAATTATCGCATGCATATTTATTTGAAGGTGACGATGGACAGACAATGCAACAAGTTGCGATTGATTTTTCTAAAATGATTTTATGTGGTGGAGAGGATCAATGTCAGTTAAAAGTAGAAACATTTAATCATCCAGATTTTATGTATGTGTCTTCTGAGGAAACAACCATTAAAAAAGATCAAATAGAGCAATTAGTGCATCATATGAATCAATTACCTATTGAAGGAAATTATAAAGTCTATATTATAGAATCCTTTGAAAAATTAACCATTCAAGGTGAAAATAGTATACTAAAATTTCTTGAAGAGCCTCCAGATAATACCATTGCCATTTTATTAACTACAAAACCAGAGCAAATTTTAGATACGATACACTCAAGATGCCAACATGTTTATTTTAAACCAATTAATAAATTGAATTTTATAGATAGATTAGTTGAGCGAGAAATCACTCGACCTGTTGCGGAATTGTTAAGTGCCTATACAACACAGATAGAGACTGCAGTTGCGTTAAACGAAGACTCAGATTTAATGGCTTTGCGCAAAAGTATCATCAAATGGTGTCAGTTAATATTAAAAAACCGTTCAATGGCATTAATAGCAGTTGTCGATTTATTAAAACAAGCTAAAAACAGACGTTTACAGTTATTATCGTTGGCAGCAGTTAACAGTTTCTTTGAAGATATTATGCATGCTAAAGTAGGATTAGAAGAAGCAATGATATTCCAAGATTTACAGGTTGAAATTAAACAATACGCACAAAATTTATCATATAATCAGATTGTTTTAATGTTTGATCAGTTAACAGAAGCACATAAAAAATTAAATCAAAATGTAAATCCAACATTAGTATTTGAACAAATCGTTATAAAAGGGGTGAAATAATTATGCAAAATGTAGTAGGCATACACTTTCAACACTCAGGCAAAATGGAATATTACGCACCACAAAATTTTGACTTAGGCTTGGGCGATTGGGTTGTGGTCGAATCAAAGCGAGGATTAGAAGTTGGACGAGTGAAGTATGAACCATTAAATGTAGCTGACGAAGATGTAGCGTTGCCATTAAAACAGATTGTTCGTAAGGCTACTGAAAAAGATATTATGCAATATGAACAAAATGAATATGATGCTAAAGATGCTTTGAATTTGTGCAAAGATATCATTCAACAACAGGATTTAGATATGCGCCTAGTGAATTGTGAATTTACTTTAGATAAATCGAAAGTTATTTTTAATTTCACATCAGATGAGCGTGTAGATTTTAGAAAGTTAGTGAAGGTTTTAGCTCAAAAGCTGAGAACAAGAATAGAATTAAGACAAATTGGCGTTAGAGATGAAGCGAAATTATTAGGGGGCATTGGACCTTGTGGTCGCTCGTCATGTTGCTCTACTTTTTTAGGGGATTTTGAACCAGTTTCGATAAAGATGGCTAAAGATCAGAATTTATCGCTAAACCCTTCAAAGATTTCTGGTGCTTGTGGCCGTCTTATGTGCTGTTTAAAATATGAAAATGATTATTATGAAGAAGCGAGAGCTCAGTTACCAGATGTTGGAGATGTCATTGAAACACCAGAAGGTAATGGTAAAGTTGTGGGCTTGAATATTTTAGATATCTCTATGCAAGTTAAAGTAGAGGGTCTTGAGCAACCATTAGAATATAAAATGGAAGAATTAGAAACATTAAAGTAGGAGGCCGTGACAACATTGAATCGAAGCGACATATTTGAAAATCTAGCTCATTTAGAGGAAAACATTAATCAAATTAATCGTGACATGTTAAATTTAAAAAATCTTACAGTAGAATTAATTGAAGAAAATGTCGCCTTACAAATCGAAAATGAGAATTTAAAAACATTAATAGATAAAGAAGAAAAAACTAAGAAAATAGAAAACGGTAAAAAAGATCAACCTAAACGCCCATTACGTAGTAAAGATAATTTAGCGATGTTATATAAAGAAGGTTTTCATATATGCAATGGAGAGCTATTTGGTAAACATAGAAAAGGCGACGACTGTTTGTTTTGTCTTGAAGTACTAAGTGAATAGTATCAATGTTTTTCATACAAATAAAAAATATGGAGTTGAGGATGAGAAAAGCGATAGGCTTCATTAGCGAAGCATCGTAGACTCATCCTCTTTTTTGGAGGTTACAAAAATGTTATTGCAAAACGAAAGGTATGATTTTTTACTAAAAGAGAAATTAGAAATTATACAAAATGATGATGTCTTTTCATTTTCAACGGATGCTTTGTTACTCGCGCATTTTACAAAAATAAAGAAAAAGGACGTTATTATGGATTTATGTTCCGGTAATGGCGTTATTCCTTTACTGTTATCTCATAAAGGTAATCAGCTTATTGAAGGTATCGAAATACAAGAACAATTAGTGCACATGGCGAAAAGAAGTATTGCTCATAATCATCTAACCGATAGAATTCATATGTATCATATGGATTTGAAGCAAGCACATCATACGTTTAAACCAGCACAGTATAGTCTTGTTACATGCAATCCGCCTTATTTTAAAGTCAATCAACAATTTCAACATCAAAAAGATGCACATAAAATAGCTAGACATGAGATAATGTGTACATTGGATGATTGTTGTTTTGAGGCACGACACTTATTGAAAGAAGGCGGAAGATTTTTAATTGTGCATCGTGCTGACCGTCTTATGGATGTCTTAAGCAGTATGAGACATTATCGCATAGAACCTAAAAAGCTTTATTTTATTTATAGTAAGCCGGGTAAAGTAGCGCAAACAATTGTAGTTGAAGGACGAAAAGGTGGTAACCAAGGGTTAGACATACAGCAACCATTCTATATTTATAATGAAGATGGAACATATTCAGAAGAAATGAGAGAAATCTATTATGGATAAGCATTATATATATATCGTTAGATGTAAAGATGGAAGTTTATATACAGGTTATGCAAAAGATATAGAACAAAGAATAGCAAAACATAATAGCGGTCAAGGTGCTAAATATACTAAAATAAGACGGCCGGTAGAGTTAGTTTATCAAGAAATGTTTAATACTAAATCAGAAGCTTTGAAGCGGGAATATGAAATCAAAACATTTACCAGAGAGAAAAAATTACAGTTGATAAGTGAGGGGTAGAAGTATGGCGACATTGTATTTAGTAGGCACACCGATTGGAAATTTAGCTGATATTACATATAGAGCAGTTGATATATTACGTACAGTAGACTTGATTGCATGTGAAGATACACGAGTGACAAAAAAGCTTTGTGCACATTATGATATACATGCACCGTTGAAATCCTATCACGACCATAATAAAGCGCAGCAGACAGAATATTTAATCCAACAATTACAGGAAGGGATTGATATTGCGTTAGTGTCAGATGCTGGGCTACCTTTGATAAGTGATCCTGGATACGAACTTGTTGTAGCTGCAAGAAATAATGGAATCAGAGTTGAGACCGTACCGGGACCAAATGCTGGCTTGACTGCATTAATGGCAAGTGGATTACCTTCATTTACATACACATTTCTTGGATTTTTACCAAGGAAAGAAAAGGCAAAATATGATTTGTTAGAACAACGCATGTTTCAAGATAGTACATTGATTATTTATGAATCACCGCACCGTGTTAAAGATACATTAAAGGCAATTTATAAAATAGATGCGCAACGAAATGTGTCAATAGGTAGAGAATTAACAAAAAAATTCGAAGAAATTATCACGGACAAAGTTGAAAAATTACTAATGAAACTAGATGAAGGCGACATACTTACAAAAGGTGAATTTGTCATCATCATTGAAGGGGACATTGCAGTAGAAGATACGTCTTGGTTTGAAGATATGTCGATACATGAACACGTTGAGCACTACATTAATAAAAATATGAAACCTAAAGCAGCGATTAAACAAGTTGCTGAAGAAAGACAAATGAAGACAAGTGAAGTATATGATATATATCACAATGTATAAAATTAGGCTAACAAATCTCAGCGTTAAAAAGAAAATAGAAGAATAGATTTTTTGAAATTTTATCAATAAAATCAAGTGAAAAATTCCCATAGCAAGCTTGATTTATGGTAATGTAGATAAGATAGAGATTATTTATCGTGTTGTAAAATGAGTGGAAATAGACGAGGGACAAATACTTAATTTTATACTACATCAAACGTATTAAAATGATTAATAAATATAAAATGAACACTTATCTGCTTCATTGAAAATAAAAATAAATTTAGATATATTTAAAGTGAGAGAAACGAGGAGGAACATTGATGGCGAAAGAAACATTTTATATCACTACACCTATATATTATCCGAGTGGGAATTTACATATCGGTCATGCATATACAACTACAGCTGGTGATGTCATCGCACGTTATAAAAGAATGCAAGGGTATGATGTTCGATATTTAACAGGAACGGATGAACATGGTCAAAAAATACAAGAAAAAGCGCAAAAAGCAGGGAAATCAGAATTGGATTATTTAGATGAAATGATTTCAGGCATCAAAGCGTTATGGAAAAAATTAGAGATATCCAATGATGACTTTATTCGTACAACAGAAGCACGTCACAAAGAAGTTGTACAACAAATATTTGAACGCTTATTGGCGCAAGGTGACATATATCTTGGTGAATACGAGGGTTGGTATTCTGTACCGGATGAAACGTATTATACTGAAACACAACTTGTTGATCCTGTATATGAGAACGGTGCAATTGTCGGAGGTAAAAGCCCTGATTCTGGACACGAAGTAGAATTGGTAAAAGAAGAAAGCTATTTCTTTAATTTATCTAAATATACTGATCGCTTATTAGAATTTTATGATGAAAATCCTGATTTTATTCAACCACCATCTCGTAAAAATGAGATGATTAATAATTTCATTAAACCAGGATTAGAAGATTTAGCAGTATCTCGTACATCGTTCGATTGGGGAATCCATGTTCAATCGAATCCGAAACATGTGGTTTATGTATGGATTGATGCACTAGTAAACTATATTTCATCACTTGGCTACTTATCAGATGATGATAGCTTGTTTAAAAAATATTGGCCTGCAGACATTCATATTATGGCGAAAGAAATTGTTAGATTCCATTCTATCATTTGGCCGATTTTATTGATGGCTTTAGACATTCCATTACCTAAAAAGGTCTTTGCTCATGGATGGATTTTAATGAAAGATGGCAAGATGAGTAAATCAAAAGGAAACGTAGTAGATCCTAATGTGTTGATTGATCGTTATGGCTTAGATGCAACACGCTATTATTTAATGCGGGAGTTACCATTTGGTTCTGATGGTGTATTTACGCCAGAAGGATTCGTAGAACGCACAAATTATGATTTGGCGAATGATTTAGGTAACCTAGTTAACCGTACCATTTCAATGGTTAATAAATACTTTAATGGCGAACTACCAGCTTATGAAGGTCCTAAGCACGAACTCGATGAAGAAATGGAACAATTGGCGCTTGATACTGTGAAAACATTCCATGAAAATATGGATAATTTACAATTCTCAGTAGCGCTTTCAACAATATGGAAATTTATAAGTAGAACGAATAAATATATTGATGAAACCACGCCTTGGATTCTAGCGAAAGATGAAAACCAGAAAGAAATGCTCGGCAATGTTATGGCTCATTTAGTAGAAAATATTCGTATCATTGCAGTGTTATTAAGACCATTCTTAACAAATGCACCAAGACAAATTTTTGAACAGCTAAATATCAATTCACCTGAATTATATGAATTTAGCAGTATTAAACAATATGGTGCATTAACCGAGCCAATTATGGTAAGTAGTAAGCCACAACCTATTTTCCCACGCTTAGAAAGTGATGCTGAAATAGAATATATTAAGCAATCTATGCAACCAGATAAGGTGGAAGAAGCGAAAGCAGAAGTACCTAGTAAATCACAAATTGATATCAAAGATTTTGATAAAGTAGAAATCAAAGCAGCAACGATTATTGATGCTGAGAATGTAAAAAAATCTGACAAATTATTAAAAATCCAAGTTGATTTAGATAATGAACAACGTCAAATTGTTTCAGGTATTGCCAAGTTCTATCAACCCGAAGATATTATCGGCAAAAAAGTTGCGGTAGTTACCAACTTGAAGCCAGCTAAATTAATGGGACGAAAATCAGAAGGCATGATTTTATCTGCTGAAAAAGATGGTGTACTTACATTGGTAAGTCTTCCGAATGCAATTCCAAATGGTGCAGTAATTAAGTAATCATAGATAAAGGGAGCGATTTAATATGCTAATCGATACACATGTTCATTTAAATGCAGAACAATACGATGAAGATTTAGAAGCGGTTATTGAGCGTGCAAGAGATAATGGCGTAGATCGTATGTTCGTAGTAGGTTTTGATACACCAACTGTTGAACGTACAATGGAGTTAATTGATCAATATGACTTTATATACGGTATTATTGGATGGCACCCTGTAGATGCTATTGATTGCACAGAAGAAAGATTGGCATGGATAGAAAAGTTGGCAGCACATCCTAAAGTTATTGGAATTGGTGAAACTGGCTTAGATTATCATTGGGATAAGTCTCCAAAAGATGTCCAACAAGCCCTTTTTAGAAAGCAAATTGCACTAGCTAAGCGTGTGAATCTACCAATCATTATTCATAATAGAGAGGCAACACAAGACTGTGTGGATATTTTAAAAGAAGAGCATGCAGAAGAAATCGGTGGTATTATGCATAGTTTTAGTGCTTCTCCTGAGATTGCTGACGATGTCATTAATAAATTGAATTTCTATGTATCATTAGGAGGCCCTGTTACATTTAAAAATGCAAAACAGCCTAAAGAAGTTGCTAAACATGTACCATTTGATAGATTATTAGTTGAAACAGATGCACCGTTCCTATCGCCACATCCTTATAGAGGGAAGCGAAATGAACCAGCACGTGTAACTTTAGTAGCTGAGCAAATTGCTGAGTTACGTGAAGTTAGCTATGAAGACGTTTGTCGTCAAACAACTGAGAACGCTGAACGGTTGTTTAAATTAAAAGCATAAAGATATTATTTTAAAGGTATCGGTCTGAAATATGGCTTAGTTGGTCTAGTGAATACTAAGAGTAACCATAATTTATGCCGATACCTTTTTAATTTTTCTAAAATGAAGTAAAAACGAAAGGTGTCACAATAAATGAAGATAAATGAATTTATTGTAGTAGAGGGCAGAGATGATACAGAGCGGGTCAAAAGCGCTGTGGATTGCGACACAATTGAAACAAATGGTAGTGCAATTGACGAAAAAACTTTAAATGTGATTGCACAAGCATATGAAACTCGAGGTGTCATTGTTCTAACAGACCCTGATTTCCCAGGTGATAAAATTCGTAATACGATAAAAAAATATATTCCAGGGGTTAAACACGCTTATATTGATCGAGAAAAAGCTAAGAGTAAACGTGGTAAAATAGGTGTCGAACATGCGAAAATTGAAGACATAAAAGAAGCTTTGATTTATGTAAGTACACCGTTCGAAGAGGGTCATGAAAGTATCAGTAAGGAAGTTCTGATTGATCTTGGATTAATAATTGGTAAAGATGCGCGTAGAAAAAGAGAAATTTTAGGGAGAAAACTTCATATCGGTCATTCTAACGGCAAACAACTACTTAACAAGTTAAATGCTTTTGGTTATACAGAAGAAGATGTTAGAAATGCCTTGAAAGATAATAAAGGAAGTGAAAAATAATTGGATATGAAAGATATTGCCACACCATCGCGAACAAAGGCACTTTTAAATCATTATGGTTTTAGTTTCAAAAAAAGTTTAGGACAAAACTTTTTAATCGATGTCAACATTATTCATAATATTATTGATGCCAGTCACATAGATGAACGTACAGGTGTTATTGAAGTAGGACCGGGCATGGGATCGTTGACAGAACAATTAGCTAAAAGTGCAAAAAAAGTGATTGCTTTTGAAATTGATCAACGCTTAATACCAGTATTGAATGAAACAATGGCACCATATAACAATGTTACAGTAATTAATGAAGATATATTGAAAGCGGATATTGCGCATTATGTGACACATGAACTAGCAGATTGTGACCAAATTTTAGTTGTTGCTAACTTACCATATTATATAACTACACCTATTTTATTAAACTTAATGCAACAAAAATTACCGATTGATGGTTATGTGGTTATGATGCAAAAAGAAGTTGGTGAGCGATTAAACGCCGAAGTAGGCACGAAAGCTTATGGCTCCCTTTCTATAGTCGCACAGTTTTATACAGAAACGAGCAAAGTGCTGACTGTGCCCAAAACGGTATTTTTACCACCACCAAACGTAGATTCAATCGTTGTGAAATTAATGAAACGTGATCAACCACTTGTCGATGTAGACGATGAAGATAAGTTTTTCAAAATGTCAAAAGCCGCATTCGGACAAAGAAGAAAAACCATTAACAATAATTATCAAAGTTTGTTTGTGGATGGAAAAGCAAATAAAGAAATCATTGTGAATTGGTTGGAAGCCAGTGGCATTAACCCTAAAAGACGGGGAGAAACACTTTCTATAAAAGAATTTGCAAAATTATATAATGAATTGAAAAATTTCCCAGAATTAGCATTTTAAATGATTGACAACTGCGTTTCACCTTGCTAAAATTGATGTTTATTTGACAAAATCGCGCTAAATGTGTTATTATACAACTTGTAGCGAGGTGGAGCAATATGCCAAAATCTATTGGAGACATCAAAAATTCACTTGATTGTCAATTAGGAAACCGTATTGTACTGAAAGCGAATGGTGGTCGTAAAAAAACAATTGAGCGCAGCGGTGTTTTAAAAGAAACGTACCCATCCGTTTTTATTGTTGAACTAGACCAAGATATTCATAATTTTGAGCGTGTATCATATACATACACTGACGTTTTAACAGAAAACGTACAAGTTTCTTTTGAAGATGATAATCATCAAGAAGCAATTGCACACTAAATAGCAGTAATATAAATTGAAATTTTGGTTAAAGCAACCATATTTTTATTTAAGACATTAATATGAGATTGATTAGAAAAAGGTATGTTGGTGAATAATCATCAATATACCTTTTTCTTTTTGAAATAATATAAAGCGCATCAGAATTAAAGAGATATAGTTTTGTTACGTCAAAATATTAATGTAAAATAAGGAATTAACCGCTTATTTTATATGTCAGATTAATTTAAGTCATAGTAAGGTAAATTGGATAAATAACTTATAAATTTTAAAAAAAGAATAACGCAAGTATAACAATATGTTAAAATCATTTTATTACCATATCGAATTGAAAGAGGGTGGGAATATGATTTATGAGACTGCGCCAGCAAAAATAAATTTAACGTTGGACACACTCTTCAAACGAGATGATGGTTTTCATGAAGTTGAAATGATTATGACAACGATTGATCTTAATGATCGTTTATCTTTTGAACTGAGAAAAGATAAAAAAATAGTTGTAGACGTAGAGCAAAGTTATGTTCCCTCCGATAATAAAAATTTGGCCTACAAAGCAGCAGCGTTAATGAAAGAAACTTATAATTTACAGCAAGGTGTGACGATTACGATAGATAAAGATATCCCAGTTTCAGCTGGCCTTGCAGGTGGATCGACAGACGCTGCTGCAACATTGAGAGGAATGAATCGACTATATAAGTTAAATAGACCTTTAGAAGAACTATGTGAGTTAGGAATACAAATAGGCACGGATATTCCTTTTTGTATATATGGGAAAACTGCTTTTTGTAGAGGAAAAGGTGAGTTAATTGGATTTATGAACAAACCGCCGTCGGCATGGGTTATTGTTGCCAAGCCAGATATAGGCATTTCCTCCCCGGATATTTTTAAAAAGCTAGATTTAACTCAAGTACATGAGGTTTATACTGAAACTTGTAAAGAAGCATTGGATACAGGGAATTATGAATTATTATGTAATAGTCTTTCAAACAGATTGGAACCCATCTCTGGAGAAATGTATTCAGAAATCTATAAAATTAAAGAAAATATGCTTGAAAATGGAGCAGATGGTGCTGTAATGAGTGGGAGTGGTCCAACCGTATATGGATTAACACAAAAAGAACGACAAGCCAGGCATGTATATAATGCAGTCAATGGTTGTTGTAATGAAGTCTATATTGCAAGACTATTAGGTTAGTGAGAAGGGATGAAGAAAATGCGCTATAAAAGAAGTGAACGTATTGTTTTTATGACACAATACTTGATGAATAACCCCAATAAATTAATACCTTTAACGTTTTTTGTACAAAAATTTAAGCAAGCAAAATCATCCATCAGTGAAGATGTACAAATTATTAAGTCTACTTTTCAAAAAGAAAAATTGGGCACAGTGATAACGACCGCTGGAGCTAGTGGTGGCGTTACATATAAGCCACAGATGAGTAAAGCAGAAGCAAGTGAAGTCGTAGATGAGGTTATCGAACTTCTGCAAGAAAAAGATAGACTGTTACCAGGTGGTTATTTATTCTTATCAGATTTAATGGGGAACCCAACTTTATTGAATAAGGTGGGGAAATTAATTGCAACGCTTTATATGGATCAAGAGTTAGATGCGGTTGTAACTATTGCTACAAAAGGTATCTCATTAGCCAATGCAGTAGCTAATGTATTGAATTTACCAGTGGTAGTGATAAGGAAAGATAATAAAGTAACCGAAGGCTCTACGGTTTCGATAAATTATGTATCAGGTTCTACTAGAAAGATAGAAACGATGGTATTATCTAAGCGTACATTACCAGAAAACTCTAATGTCCTCGTTGTGGATGATTTTATGCGTGCAGGTGGTTCTATTAACGGTGTAATGAATTTAATGAATGAGTTTAAAGCACATGTTAAAGGGGTATCCGTATTAGTAGAATCAAAAGAAGTTAAGCAAAGATTAATTGAAGATTATACTTCCTTAGTTAGATTGTCTGATGTAGATGAATACAATCAGGAATTTAAAGTGGAAAATGGCAACAGTTTAACTAAATTTACTTAAAGGAGCGGATCAACATCATGAAAGTAGTCAACACATCAAAAGCACCGGAAGCATTGGGGCCATACTCACATGCAACGGTCATTAACGGACTTGTGTTTACATCAGGACAAATCCCATTAAATTTAGATGGTGAAATTGTTAGTGATGATGTGAAAGCACAAACGAAACAAGTCTTAGAAAATGTAAAAGTTGTATTAGATGAAGCTGGATCGGATATAGATTCAGTAATCAAAGCAACAATATTCATTGCTGATATGAATGAATTCCAAAATATAAATGAAGTTTATGGTGAATATTTTGCGAAACATCAACCGGCAAGAAGTTGTGTCGAAGTCGCAAGATTACCTAAAGATGTAAAAGTTGAAATTGAAGTAATCGCAGAAGTGAAGTAATTTAAGGGATTTATAATTTTTGATGAAATTGTTAAGCTTCTAACAAAGAGATACTAGGGGGGCTCACTACATGAAAGTGACAGATGTAAGACTTAGAAAAATACAAACAGATGGAAGAATGAAAGCTTTAGTTTCAATAACTCTAGATGAATCATTTGTGGTACATGATTTAAGAGTGATTGAAGGCAACTCAGGTCTATTCGTCGCAATGCCAAGTAAAAGAACACCAGATGGTGAATTTCGTGATATCGCGCATCCAATTAATTCAGAAATGAGACAAGAAATTCAAGATGCGGTTATGAAAGTTTATGACGAAACGGATGAAGTTATCCCTGATAAAAATGCTCAATCATCAGAAGAAACAAATGATGAAGCTTAATATAAAAGATGAATCAAATTAAAAAGGGCTTGGGACATAGATCTCAATCTTAATATAAAAAAGACCAATTCGTATGCTAACGGATTGGTCTTTTTGTGTCTTACTCAAAAATAAGAATATAAAGAATTGAAATAAATTATTATAATGAAAAGGTGACAAAAATATATTTTTTTGTTTTCAAATAAATCAAAAACTATTCTAAATAATTACAAGTTATTTTAATAATTGAAAAACTGACATTTAAATTAGTAACGGTGTGACTTCTAAAATATATAATTTTTCACAAAGTATGAAATCAATTTGTGACAAACATTTTGTGATGATTTGTGTCAGTCAAAGATGACAATTATGAATATGTGAAGTTGATAAAAAATAACTTGAATTGTTTCCATTGTATAACATTAGGGTTTTGAGCCTTGAAAGTGGTACTAGCGTTAAATTATAATAATATAGAAGTGTATAATTTAATGGAGGGTTACACACATGCAAAGACATGCAATAGTACTTGCAGCTGGAAAAGGTACACGTATGAAATCTAAGAAATACAAAGTACTACATGAGGTTGCGGGCAAATCAATGATTGAACATGTCGTTGATAACGTTAAACAATCTGGAGTAGAAAATCTTGTGACCATTGTTGGCCACGGTGCAGAAAGCGTGAAAGAAACGTTAGGAAATACATCATTATATAGTTTCCAAGACGAACAACTCGGTACTGCACATGCTGTTGAAATGGCGAGTGAGCACTTGAAAGACGAACAAGGTACAACTTTAGTGGTTTGTGGTGATACGCCATTAATAACTGGAGAGACACTTAAATCATTATTAGAACATCATGAGCGCAATCAAGCTGATGCAACAGTTTTATCAGCGACGACGAGTAATCCATATGGTTATGGTCGTATTGTGAGAGATGGCAATGATCATTTAGTTAAGATTGTAGAGCAGAAAGATGCAACAGCAGATGAACAACAAATCAATGAAATTAGCTCAGGTATTTTTGCATTTGATAATAAATTACTTTTTGAAAAATTGAAATTGGTAAAAAATGATAATGTCCAAGCTGAATATTATTTACCTGACGTTTTATCCCTTATTTTACAAGCACAAGGAACGGTTGAAATATATCGTACAGATGATTTTGAAGAAATTATGGGTGTCAACGATCGTCTAATGTTAAGTGAGGCAGAGGCAGCTTATAGAAAACGTATCAATGACTTCCATATGAGAAACGGTGTAACACTTATCGATCCTGCTACTACATATATAGGTGCAGATGTAAAAATCGCCATGGATGTTACAATTGAAGCAAATGTGAAATTAGCTGGTAGTTGTGAAATTGGCGAAGATACCATTGTTGGCCAAAACACAGAAATTCTTAATAGTAAAATAGGTTCAAACGTTACAATTAAGCAATCAGTGATTAACGAATCAGTTGTAGGTGACAATACTACAATTGGACCGTTTGCTCAATTACGTCCTGGGGCAGACTTAGGTGAAAATGTTAAAGTTGGAAACTTTGTAGAAGTTAAGAAATCAGTCGTGAAAACAGGTGCTAAATTACCGCATTTAAGTTATATTGGTGATGCAGAAATTGGTGAACGTACGAATGTAGGTTGTGGTTCTATCACAGTAAACTATGATGGTAAGCATAAATCAAAAACAATCATCGGCAATGATTCATTTATCGGTTGTAACACCAACTTAGTAGCACCAGTTACTTTAGGTGATAGATCATTTATAGCTGCAGGTTCTACCATTACTGATAACGTGCCACATGATAGTTTAGCATTAGCAAGAGCGAGACAAACAACTAAAGAAGGTTATTTGAAAAAATAGACACGATTAGATTATGATTCTAATCACATAAATAAAATGTAGATCTAAGTAAGACCTCAATCGACATTTTGTAGATTAATGAAATAAATATAACTTTGTCTATGAACGAAACTAATTGAATGAATTAATTGGAGGACTATAAATGTTAAACAATGAGTATAAGAATTCTGCTTTGAAAATATTCTCTTTAAAAGGTAATGAGCCCTTAGCCCAAGAAGTAGCAGATAATGTTGGAATAGAGCTAGGAAAATGTTCTGTAAAACGTTTTAGCGATGGAGAAATTCAAATTAATATTGAAGAAAGTATTCGTGGTTGTGACGTATTTATTATTCAACCTACTTCTAATCCAGTAAACTTACATTTAATGGAATTATTAATTATGATTGATGCTTGTAAACGTGCTTCAGCAGCCAATATTAATATCGTAGTGCCATACTATGGGTACGCACGTCAAGATAGAAAAGCGCGCAGCCGTGAACCAATCACAGCAAAATTAGTTGCAAACTTAATCGAAACTGCTGGCGCAGATCGCATGATTGCCTTAGATTTGCATGCACCACAAATCCAAGGGTTCTTCAATATGCCAATAGATCACTTGATGGGTGTTCCGATTTTAGCAGAATACTTCCAAAATGATACAGACATTGACCCAGAGGAATGTGTTGTAGTTTCTCCAGACCACGGTGGTGTAACGAGAGCACGCAAACTTGCAGATATTCTTAAAACACCAATTGCAATCATAGATAAACGACGTCCTAAACCTAATGTGGCTGAAGTAATGAATATTGTTGGTGAAATTGAAGGTCGCACAGCGATAATAATCGACGATATCATCGATACAGCCGGTACGATTACATTAGCAGCTCAAGCGCTCAAAGATAAAGGAGCTAAAGATGTTTATGCATGTTGTACACACCCTGTCTTATCAGGTCCAGCTAAAGAACGTATTGAAAATTCAGCGATTAAAGAGCTAGTCGTTACAAATTCAATTCAATTAGATGAAAATCGTAAACCAGCCAATACTAAAGAACTGTCAGTTGCAGGTTTATTAGCACAAGCTATTGTGCGCGTATATGAAAGAGAATCTGTTAGTGTACTATTTGACTAATTAATGCAATAGTTGTATAATTATTCCGTTCGTGATTTCAATTCACGATTAAATAAACACTTGCAAGCAACATTATGTTGATGGGCAAGTGAGGGGTTCTTATTATCATAATAAGAACAAAAAATGAAAGGTGGAAATAATATGGCTTCATTAAAGTCAATTATTCGTCAAGGTAAACAAACACGTTCAGACCTTAAAACACTAAGAAAAATAGGTAAAGTACCTGCAATCGTCTATGGTTATGGTACAAAAAATACTTCAGTAAAAGTTGATGAAGTAGAATTTATCAAAGTGATTCGTGAAGTTGGACGTAACGGTGTTATCGAATTAGGCGTAGGTTCTAAAACAATTAAAGTAATGGTTTCAGACTATCAATTCGATCCACTTAAAAACCAAATTACTCACATTGACTTCTTAGCGATCAATATGAGTGAAGAACGTACAGTTGAAGTACCAGTTCAACTTACTGGTGAAGCAGTAGGAGCTAAAGAAGGTGGCGTTGTTGAACAACCATTATTCGACCTTGAAGTAACTGCAACACCGGATAATATCCCTGAATCTATCGAAATTGACATCAGCGAATTAGATGTTAACGATAGCTATTCAGTTGCAGATATTAAAGTTTCAGGTGATTTCACAATTGAAAATGACCCTGAAGAGTCTGTAGTAACAGTAGTTCCTCCAACTGAAGAACCTACTGAAGAAGAAATCGAAGCTATGGAAGGCGAATCAGAAACTGAAGAGCCTGAAGTTGTTGGTGAAGATAAAGAAGACGACGAAGAAGAAAAAGAAGAAGAGTAATTTCTTCGATCCCTTTTTCAAACACGCGATTTCAATAAGAAAAATGATCTTAAAAAGCACCATGCTTAATTCGTTAAGCTGGTGTTTTTTTATGTTAATATAGTGAATGATATGAAAATATAAAAAGAAACTATAGAGTGTTGCGAAATAATAAATGTTTCTGAGTGAATACAACAATTGGAGGTAACATAATGAAATGTATTGTAGGTTTAGGCAATATCGGCAAACGCTTTGAGCTGACAAAACATAATATTGGTTTTGAAGTTATTGACTATATGTTAGAACAGAATCAATTTAAATTAGATAAACAAAAGTATAAAGGTGCCTATACAATCGAACATTTGGCTGGTGAGAAAGTGATGTTTATAGAACCAATGACGATGATGAACTTGTCTGGGGATGCTGTAGGTCCACTGATGAAGTATTATGATATTGATATAGACGATTTACTTGTACTATATGATGATTTGGATTTACCTCAAGGGGAAATTCGATTACGACAAAAAGGCAGTGCCGGCGGTCATAATGGTATGAAATCGATTATTCAAGCCTTAGGTACAGACGAATTTAAACGTATTCGTATTGGTGTTGATCGTCCGTCCAACGGCATGTCGATTGTTGATTATGTATTGCAAAAATTTTCAAAACAAGAAATGGAAACAATGAATAACGTAATAGAACATTCAGCACGTGCAGTAGAAGCTTATATTGAAAGTTCTCGTTTTGACCGTGTGATGAATGAGTTTAATGGTGAGGTCAAGTGAAATCAATAATTACAGAATACATTAAAGAAGATAAACGCTATCAAGAGTTGAATGAAGTATTTGGTGAAGCCAACGTATTGGTTACTGGGTTATCTAGTTCGGCAAAGGCAACAATTATAGCTGAAAAATTTATTCATAGTTCAAAGCAACTCCTTGTAGTAACGAACAACTTGTATCAAGCTGACAAACTAGAGAGCGACTTACAACAATATGTTGATACTGACGATATATACAAGTATCCAATGCAAGATATTATGACAGAAGAATTTTCCACACAAAGCCCACAATTCATGAGTGAACGTGTACGTACTTTGACGGCACTTGCTCAAGAAAAGAGAGGGTTATTTATCGTACCGTTAAATGGTTTTAAAAAATGGTTAACACCCGTTGAAATGTGGAAGGAGCATCAACTCACACTTACTATTGGTGACGACATTGATATTGATGAATTTTTAAACAAACTTGTAAACATGGGATATCGTAGAGAGAGTGTAGTATCGCATATTGGTGAATTCTCATTGCGTGGTGGGATTATTGACATATATCCTTTAATAGGTATGCCTGTAAGAATTGAACTATTTGATACAGAAGTAGATTCAATCCGAAACTTTGATGTTGAAACCCAACGTTCAGAAGAAAATTTAGACCAAGTAGATATTACGACGGCTAGTGATTATATTATTACAGATGATGTATTGAAGCATACTAAACTAAAATTAAAAGAAGCATATGAGTATACACGTCCCAAAATAGATAAATCTGTACGTAATGACTTGAAAGAAACATATGAAAGTTTTCAACTTTTTGAATCTTCTTTATTTGATCATCAAGTATTACGCAGACTCGCTGCTTTTATGTATGAAGCACCTGCAACCATTATTGATTACTTCAAGTCTGATGCGATTGTAGCAGTGGATGAATATAACAGAATTAAAGAAACTGAAACAACACTGATTTCTGAAGCTGAAGAATTTATGCAAAGTTTAATTGAAAGTGGTAAAGGATTTATCGGACAGAATTTCTTACAATATGACGGATTTGAGTCACTATTAAATCGATATCCAGTTACGTATTTTACTTTATTTACGGCAACGATGCCGGTAGAACTCAATGAAATCATTAAATTTTCATGTAAGCCAGTACAACAATTTTATGGACAATATGATATCATGCGTTCTGAATTTCAACGATTTATTCAAAATGACTATACGATTGTCGTATTAGCAGAAACTGAAGCGAAAAAAGAGCGTATTCAATCAATGTTAAATGAAATGCATATACCAACATTTATAGATACACCAAGCACACAAAGTGATGGTGGTAGTGCGATTATCACTGAAGGCAGTTTGTCAGAAGGTTTTGAATTGCCATATATGCATCTCGTTGTTGTAACAGAACGTGAACTATTTAAATCTAAACAAAAGAAAAAGGTAAAGCAACATAAGAAATTAACAAATGCAGAAAAAATCAAATCCTATCAAGATTTGAAAGTTGGAGATTTTGTTGTTCATGTTCACCATGGTGTAGGGAAATATTTAGGTGTCGAAACGCTTGAAGTTGGAGGCGTACATAAAGATTATATAAAATTACAATACAAAGGTACTGATCAATTATTTGTACCCGTAGATCAAATGGATCAAGTACAAAAGTATGTTGCTTCCGAAGATAAATCACCTAGATTAAATAAACTTGGTGGCACAGAATGGAAGAAAACGAAAGCCAAAGTTCAACAAAATGTTGAAGATATGGCCGATGAATTAATAGAATTATATAAAGAAAGAGAAATGTCAGTTGGTTATAAATATGGTCCAGACACCCCGCAACAAAATGATTTTGAAATTGATTTCCCTTATGAGTTAACGCCAGACCAAGGCAAATCCATTGAAGAAATTAAACAAGATATGGAAGTAGAACGTCCAATGGACAGGTTATTATGTGGTGATGTAGGTTACGGAAAAACAGAAGTAGCGGTACGAGCGGCATTTAAAGCTGTAATGGAAGGTAAGCAGGTAGCGTTTCTCGTGCCTACCACAATCTTAGCGCAACAACACTATGAAACTTTGATTGAACGTATGCAAGATTTTCCAATAGAAATTCAACTTATTAGTCGGTTTAGAACGACTAAAGAAGTGAAAGAAGTGAAAGAAGGACTAAAATCAGGCTATGTTGATATCGTTGTGGGTACACATAAATTATTAGGCAAGGATATTCATTACAAAGATTTGGGCCTACTCATTGTAGATGAGGAACAACGTTTTGGTGTAAGACACAAAGAAAAGATTAAATCACTTAAGACAAATGTTGATGTGTTAACATTAACTGCAACACCTATTCCGAGAACGCTACATATGAGTATGTTAGGCGTGCGTGATTTATCTGTCATAGAAACACCACCAGAAAATCGTTTTCCTGTGCAAACCTATGTATTAGAGCAAAATATGAATTTTATTAAAGAAGCGTTAGAAAGAGAATTATCACGTGAAGGCCAAGTTTTCTACTTGTACAATAAAGTGCAATCGATTTATGAAAAAAGAGAGCAGCTACAAATGTTAATGCCGGAAGCGAATATAGGTGTGGCCCACGGTCAAATGAATGAACGTGATTTGGAAGAAACGATGTTAAGCTTTATCAATCATGAATTTGATATTCTTGTAACGACTACGATTATTGAAACTGGCGTAGACGTTCCCAATGCCAATACTTTAATTATCGAAGATGCTGATAAGTTTGGACTGAGTCAATTATATCAATTACGAGGGCGCGTGGGACGTTCAAGTCGTATAGGTTATGCTTATTTCTTACATCCATCTAACAAAGTATTATCAGAGACTGCAGAAGAAAGATTGCAAGCAATTAAAGAATTTACTGAATTAGGTTCTGGATTTAAGATTGCAATGCGAGATTTAAATATTCGAGGTGCAGGTAACCTTTTAGGCAAACAGCAACATGGATTTATTGATTCTGTAGGTTTCGATTTATACTCACAAATGTTAGAAGAAGCAGTGAATGAAAAACGAGGCATTAAAGAAGAACAGCATGATGCGCCTGAAGTTGAAATTGAACTAAATATTGATGCTTATTTACCAGCTGAATATATTCCAAATGAACAAGCTAAGATAGAAATTTATAAAAAATTACGTAAAATTGAGACGGAATCACAATTGATGGATGTTAAAGATGAACTCATTGACCGTTTTAATGATTATCCTGTTGAGGTTGAAAGATTGCTTGAAATGATGGAAATTAAAGTGTATGCATTGAATGCAGGTGTAACACTTATTAAAGATGTAGGTAAAAAAATAGAGGTTTATTTATCCGAAAAAGGTACTACTGACATCAATGGCGAAGCACTCTTTAAACAAACACAACCACTTGGACGCGCAATGAAAGTTGGTGTTCAAGAAGGTAAAATGAAAGTGACGCTAAATAAAGATAAAGTATGGTTGGACAGTTTGAAATTCTTAGTGAAATGTTTAGAGGAAAGTATGGTTATACCAGATGAACGTTAAATCTGATACAAAAAGTGTTTTTAATGGTGTTGTTGTACTAACAATAGCGCTTATTATCGTTAAAATACTCAGTGCATTATACCGTGTCCCCTATCAAAATTTACTGGGCGATGGCGGATTATATGCCTATCAACAAGTGTATCCCATAGTAGCTTTAGGCGTTATTTTATCGATGAATGCTATTCCTAGTGCGGTCACTCAAACTTTCAACGCAAACGGGAACCCCAATCAATATACACGCGTGTTATTAAGGTTACAATTTGTTGGTGTTATCTTTTTCTCACTTTTATTTATGTGTGCACACTGGGTTGCCTTTCTTATGGGAGATGTCAATTTAGCACCTATGTTAAGGGCGGCAAGTGTTAGCTTTTTATTTGTTGGCATACTTGGTGTTTATAGGGGCTATTATCAAGCGCATCATGAGATGAATATACCCGCTATTTCCCAGGTTATAGAACAATTTATTCGTGTCGCCATTATCATGATTGCTATTGTGATGTTTACGAGTCAATCATGGAGTATATACCGTGCAGGTACATTGGCGATTGTTGGTTCAGGTATTGGCTTTTTCGCATCTAGTTTGTTTCTGATGCAGCGGAAACCTTTTAAGCTATCTAAAGCACATGCCAATGTGGAAGTGGCTTGGAAAAAGTTAACGTTAGGTATCGTTGTGTTCGCGGTAAGCCAATTAATTGTTATTGTATGGCAAGTCGTGGATAGCTTTACAGTAATACATGCGCTTCAAATGACTGGTTTAGATTTTGACGAAGCAACTATTTTTAAAGGTATTTATGATCGAGGTGCGTCTTTTATACAGATGGGATTAATTGTAACGACAACGTTCTGTTTTGTACTTATCCCATTAATAACAGATGCATTAAAAACAAAACAACATATACTGGTAAATCGTTATGCTAACGCATCTATAAAGATTACAGTTTTATTTAGTGTTGCAGCAGCAATAGGTTTAATCAATTTGCTACCTGTAATGAATAGCGTATTCTTTAAAAACGATAGTTTGAACGGCACGTTATCCGTTTATATGCTTACCGTCATATGCGTTTCTCTTATAATGATGGATATCGCCTTATTACAAGTGAAAAATCACGTTAAAATTATTTTGTGTGCATTTGGTATTGGGGTAGTGGTCAAAGCGATATTGAATATGGTTTTAATACCGCAATTTTCAATTTTCGGTGCCAGTGTAAGTACTGTGATTTCACTGTTCATCTTTGTGTGGATTTTACAGTATCAAGTCTTAAAGCTGTATCATTTTCAAACAATGAAAAAGTTCATTGTTAAGTTAGTAATTACAATGATGCTGTTATCAATTACAGTACAAATAGTTATGTTTCTTATTCCGGGAGAAGGTAGAATGCAAGGCTTAGTCGAATTAGCTGTAGCAGCAACTATCGGCGTTATTGTAGTGATTTTTTCTATCGTACGTATGCATTTATTAAGTTTTAGGGAACTTAAACACCTGCCTTTTGGAGATAAACTATTCCATATGAAAAGAGGGAAACATTAATGACAAATAAAATAACAATTGTTGGATTAGGGAATTATGGTATAGAAGATTTACCCTTAGGAATTTATAAATTTTTAAAAAAACAAACACTCGTTTACACACGTACCTTTGACCATCCAGTTATCCAAGATTTAACTTCGGAAGGTATCGACATGGAAAGTTTTGATCAAGAATATAAACGCCATGACGCTTTTCAAAATGTATATGAAGCTATTGTGACAAAGTTGATTGATGCTGCAAGAGACAATGATATTGTATATACTGTACCAGGGCATCCACGTGTAGCTGAAACGACAACTGTGTATTTAGAGCAGTATGCTCAACAACATTCTGATATTGAAATTGAAATATTGGGCGGCAAGAGCTTTATAGACGATATTTTTGAAGCGGTAAAAGTTGACCCTAATGATGGTTTTACGATGTTAGATGCAACAGATCTTCAAAAAGAAAAGTTGAATATGCGTACGCACACACTTATCACACAAGTCTATAGTGCAATGGTCGCAGGTGATTTAAAAGTGACATTGATGGAACGCTATAGTGATGACCAACTTGTTTATATCGTAGATGGTGCGAGCAATAATCACGCCAATGTAATCAAAACACCGTTATATGAAATAGATCATTACGACGATGTTTTTAACAATATAACAAGCGTATTTATTCCAAAAGTGGAAACCGAAGAAGCATACTTTGGTGATTTTGACTATGCAGTTGGTATCATAGATCATCTTGTAGACGATGAAAAAGGTTGCCCATGGGATAAGGTTCAAACACACCATACGTTAAAACGCTACTTACTGGAAGAGACATTCGAATTGTTTGAAGCTATAGATAACGAAGACGATTGGCATATGATAGAAGAACTAGGAGATATCCTGTTACAAGTATTATTACACACAAGTATTGGCAAAAAAGAAGGTTACATGGATATAAACGAAGTGATACAAAGCCTTTCAGAAAAAATGATTCGCAGACATCCACATGTTTTTGGTGACACAAAAGCAGAAACTGAAGAAGATTTGAAAAATATTTGGTCCGATGCTAAGTCTAAAGAAGGTAAAGAACAGCGAGTGAAATTTGAGAAAGTATTTGCAGACCACTTCTTAGCATTGTATGATAAAACAAAAAATAAGTCGTTAGATGAAAATGCTTTAAAACGAATTTTAGAGCAAGGAGGAAAATAATGATGAGATTAGACAAATATCTCAAAGTGTCAAGATTAGTAAAACGTCGCACTTTAGCTAAAGAGATCAGTGATCAAGGACGTATTACTGTAAACGGTGTAGTTGCTAAAGCAGGTACCGATGTAAAAGAATCGGATGAGCTTGTTATCCGATTTGGTCAAAAAGTTGTAACAATCAAAGTTACGGGATTGAGTGAACATGCAACAAAAGAAAATGCAAAGGGCATGTATGAACTCATTAAAGAAGAAAAAGTAAGTGAAATATAGGAACGGGAGGTGACAAGCAAATGAATAAAAAAGTTGAAAATATAGGCAATACGTATACTTCAGCAGAAAACAAAAAAAAGCAACACAAACAAATGAGGAAGCGTGTTGTTCGTAAACGTATCACTTTATTCGGTGGTCTTTTACTACTGATTATTATCATTTTATCCATCATGCTTGTCACTCAAAAACAAAGTAACAATGACGATGCAGTCGAGCGCCAACAAAAAGAACAAAAGTATCAAAAGCAACAAGATGAAGAATTAGCACTAAAAGAACAATTAAATAATCTAAATGATAAAGATTATATTGAAAAAGTTGCACGTGATGATTACTATCTAAGTAATGATGGGGAAGTTATTTTCAAATTGCCCGGAGAAAATAAATCTGACACTAAATCTAAGGCGCAAAATGATGATAAATAAGTGAATTTAATTTTTTGCATCATTATACCATTGTTAATTTATGCAAACAGGCATATAATAGGGTTAAAATCGAAACGAATCGGGAGGATTTATTTATAATATGTCAATCGAAGTAGGAAACAAGCTTAAAGGTAAAGTCACTGGAATCAAAAAGTTTGGCGCTTTCGTCGAACTTCCAGAAGGAAAGAGTGGCTTAGTTCACATAAGTGAAGTTGCAGATAACTACGTTGAAAACGTAGAAGATCACTTATCTGTTGGTGATGAAGTTGAAGTTAAAGTACTATCAATTGCTGATGATGGAAAAATTAGTTTGTCAATCAAAAAAGCAAAAGATCGTCCGCGTAGACCTCAAAACAAGCCAAATCATAAACAAACTCAACCTAAAGGTGAGGACTTTGAAAAGAAATTAACAAACTTCTTAAAAGATAGTGAAGATAAATTGACTTCTATTAAGCGTCAAACGGAATCTAGACGTGGTGGAAAAGGCGCTAGACGCTAAAATATATAAAATAAGACTGTTCCAAAGAGAACTTAAATTAATTGCTCAAATACAACATTTAATATCATTTTAACGACGTGTGACTTTGACAATAAATGACTGTTTTCTTACTTAAGGAAACAGTCTATTTTTTGTTGTTCACAGACATTACAAGGTGCATGTAAAAATTTTTCGTATTGTGACATAGGAGGTAAGCTATGATAAAAGTTAATGCTGATGGTTGGAAAAAAGAACAACACATTGTGTTAGCCGTTTCAACCGGGATTGATAGCATGGTATTATTACACAACTTAATTCATCCATTATCCCAATCGTATAGAAAATTAACTTGCTTACATGTGAATCATAATATTCGTGATATTGCACAAGAAGAAGAAACATTTATAAGAAAATATTGTGAGTTTTATCAGATTCCATTGTTCGTGCATCATTTAGATTTATCAGAAGTTATTGAACAGGGGAATAGCATTGAAAATATTGCGAGAAATGAACGATATCAGTGGTTTGATACTATGATGGTGGAGTTGGATGCAGACGTTTTATTAACCGCTCACCATCAAGACGATCAAATTGAAACTATCTTTTATCGATTGATGACTGGTCGTTCAACTCGAAGTAGTTTAGGTATGTCATATCTGACTTCACGAAGTGCCTATATGTTGTGTAAACCATTGTTAGAAACAACTAAAGCAGACATTCGAAACTATCAGCAAAGTTATGAAGTACCTTATTATGAAGACGAGACCAATGCTGAAAATCTTTATGTTAGAAACGATATTCGTAATCGTATTTTACCTGCTATTGACGACAACCGACATTTATCGACAAAACAGCTACTAAAATTGAAAGATTGGCATGATATACAACTGCAAGAATTACATGACCATGCGTTACATTTTATAGAAACTCATGTTCACGAAAATGCTGATAAAGATGAAATAGTCATTCCAAGAGTTGCATTTTCAAATTTGAATCATAATATTAAAATCATAATATTAGATAAAATATTTTCAAAATTACAGATAACAGCACCAATGACTGAAAAAATGTATGAATCTTGGTTTCAGCAACTCGAAAGCAAAGTTACGCAATGCACAATATATACAACGGATAAATGGAATATTTATATCGCTTATGATAAATTTATAATAATGGCAAATTATGATAAATTTCTTATGCCAACTAAAATTTTGCAGCCAGGTTTATATCATTATGGTCATTATAGTATAAGCATAACAGATGATTTTCCGGAAGATGGTTATCCGTTAGTTATTAGAACTAGAAATAATGGTGATAAATTCAAACTAAATGGGATAAAAGGACACAAAAAAGTAAGTCGATTACTGATTGATCATAAAGTGATACAAACTGAACGCAACCAATTACCAATTTTAGTTAATGCAGATGAAGCAATTATTGCTGTAGGTACGTTATATTTAAATAATGAATATAAAGATACTATTTTCATACGAAATACGGGAGAGGAATGAAATTATGCGAGATGATTTAAAGGAAATATTAATAGATGAAGAAGAAATAGAACAAATTTGTAAAGACTTGGGTGCAAAGATTACTGAAGCATATGCAGGTAAACCACTTGTTTGTATAGGAATTTTGAAAGGTTCAGTAATGTTTATGACAGACCTTATTAAACATATTGGAACGCATTTAGCTATCGATTTTATGGATGTTTCTAGTTATCATGGCGGTACTGAATCAACAGGAGAAGTACAAATACTTAAAGACTTAAGCGCTTCAATAGAAGGAAAAGACATTTTGATTATTGAAGATATTTTAGAAACTGGGACAACATTAAAATCAATAACTGAATTATTGGAATCAAGAAAAGTCAATTCACTAGAAATTGTGACATTGTTAGACAAACCGAATCGCCGTAAAGCAGATATCGAAGCAAAATATGTAGGTAAAAAAATTCCAGATGAATTCGTAGTTGGCTACGGATTAGATTATGCTGAAAATTATAGAAATTTACCATATATTGGAACGCTTAAACCAGAAATTTATTCAAAGTAAGCAGTACAATTTAATCGTATGAAATATTGTTATATACTGTAAAACGTAATCATATTAAATGAGTCGATATACATAATATATTGATAAAATACGCGAACATATACGTAAATCATTTAAGGGATTAATCATAAAGTATATGTAAAATGTTTGTATATCAAAAATATAAAAGTATAAAAACAACAAGAACTGTAACGTACATACAAAAGTAGAATTACTAGCCCAAAACTTGTGTGTTGTGTTACAATTTTTGTTAGTTTTATTATTGAAGTAGGAGGAAACGACGCATGCAGAAAGCCTTTCGTAACGTGCTAGTTATCGCAATCATTGGCGTTATTATATTTGGCTTGTTTTCGTGGCTAAATGGTAACGGAAATATGCCAAAACAGCTTACATATAACCAATTTGTTAAGCAATTAGATAAAGGTGAATTAAAATCCTTAGAAATTCAACCAGAACAAAATGTATATATGGTAAGCGGTAAAACTAAAAAAGATGAAGATTATTCTTCAACTATTTTATATAATAATGATAAAGAGCTTGAAAAAATAACAGATAAAGCACAAAGTCAAGATGGATTGAAATTTACAGTTAAAGAAGAAGAAAAGCAAAGCGTATTTGTAAGTATTTTAACGACGTTAATACCAGTTTTAATCATAGCCTTATTATTTATTTTCTTCCTTAGTCAAGCACAAGGCGGCGGCGGTGGCGGCGGTCGTATGATGAATTTTGGTAAATCCAAAGCGAAAATGTACGACAGTCAGAAAAAACGTGTACGCTTCTCAGACGTAGCTGGCGCAGATGAAGAAAAACAAGAATTAATAGAAATTGTTGACTTCTTAAAAGATAATAAACAATTTAAGCAAATGGGTTCTAGAATACCTAAAGGTGTTTTACTTGTAGGACCTCCAGGTACAGGTAAAACGTTATTAGCTCGTGCAGTAGCTGGTGAAGCTGGTACACCATTCTTCTCAATCAGTGGTTCAGACTTCGTTGAGATGTTTGTAGGTGTCGGTGCAAGCCGTGTACGTGACTTATTTGAAAATGCTAAGAAAAATGCACCTTGTATTATCTTTATTGACGAAATCGATGCAGTTGGTCGTCAACGTGGTGCAGGTGTTGGTGGCGGTCACGATGAACGTGAACAAACGCTAAACCAATTACTAGTTGAAATGGATGGTTTCGGTGAAAACGAAGGTATCATTATGATTGCTGCTACAAACCGTCCTGATATTTTAGACCCAGCATTATTACGTCCTGGTCGTTTTGATAGACAAATTCAAGTTGGACGTCCAGATGTAAAAGGACGTGAAGCAATTCTGCACGTTCATGCTCGAAATAAACCACTTGATGAAACAGTAGACTTAAAAGCAGTTTCTCAAAGAACACCTGGTTTCTCTGGTGCAGATTTAGAAAACTTGCTGAACGAAGCATCATTAGTTGCAGTACGTGAAGGCAAGAAGAAAATAGATATGCGTGATATTGAAGAAGCGACTGACCGTGTGATTGCTGGTCCTGCTAAAAAATCACGTGTCATTTCTGAAAAAGAACGTAATATTGTTGCACACCATGAAGCAGGTCATACTATTATTGGTATGGTGCTTGATGAAGCAGAGGTTGTCCATAAGGTTACTATCGTACCACGTGGTCAAGCCGGTGGTTATGCAATGATGTTACCAAAACAAGATCGCTTCTTAATGACTGAACCAGAATTACTTGATAAGATCTGTGGCTTGTTAGGTGGTCGAGTTTCTGAAGATATTAATTTCAACGCAGTATCAACAGGTGCTTCAAATGACTTTGAACGTGCAACACAAATCGCACGTCAAATGGTTACTGAATATGGTATGAGTAAGAAACTTGGTACTGTTCAATTCTCAAGTAGCAGCAATGGACAAGTATTCTTAGGTAAAGACATGCAAGGCGAACCAGAATATTCTGGTCAAATTGCGTATGAAATTGATAAAGAAGTTCAACGTATTATTAAAGAACAATACGAACGTTGTAAAGACATTCTTTTAGAACATAAATCACAATTACTTTTAATTGCTGAATCTTTATTAAAAGAAGAGACATTAGTTGCTGAACAAATTCGTTCATTATTCTATGATGGCGTATTGCCAGAAGTTGATTACGATGCAGCAGAAGTTGTAAGTGATCAAGAAAGTGAATTTAAAGAAGGTAAATATGGTAAATCATATGAAGATGTACGAAAAGAACAACTAGAAGTTGGTAAAAAACAACAAGAAGAAGACCAACAAGAGGAAAAAGATATCGATAAAGAAAGCAAAGAAAGTGAACATGACGATGACGACTCAGAAGAGACAGGTCATGAACAAGCACCAAATATCGATAAACCTAGCAACCCAAGTGATCCTAATGATCCAAGCAATAGAAATTAATAACTGAACAAAAAGCTTCTTTCTGCTATCATATTGATGTGGAAAGAAGCTTTTTTATTATTCATCAATCAATAAAATTACAAACAGATATGTAGCAATTTTTTGATTGAACACGTACAATAAATTGCATTGATAAAAAGTATTATAAAATTCTATATAGAAGTTAGAAGACAATTTAAACACTTACAATGAATAAAAGGAGAAATTAAAGAAATGACAAATGATTACATTGTTAAAGCATTGGCTTATGAAGGACAGATAAGAGCATATAGTGCATTAACTACAGAAAGTGTTCAAGAAGCACAAACAAGACACTATACTTGGCCGACAGCATCCGCAGCACTTGGCAGAACAATGACTGCAACGTTGATGATGGGTGCAATGTTAAAAGGCGATCAAAAACTGACAGTTACAGTTGATGGACAAGGGCCAATCGGAAAAATTATAGCTGATGCAGATGCCAGCGGTCATGTCAGAGGATACGTGACGCATCCACAAACGCACTTCCCTCTAAATAACGTAGGAAAATTAGATGTTAGTAGAGCTGTTGGAACAAATGGTGCATTAACTGTAGTAAAAGACGTTGGAATGAAAGATTATTTCTCTGGTTCAAGTGAACTAGTCTCTGGTGAATTAGGCGATGATTTTACTTACTACTTTGCAAAAAGTGAACAAGTACCCTCATCTGTAGGGTTAGGCGTACTAGTGAATCCTGATAACTCTATAAAAGCTGCAGGTGGTTTTATCATACAAGTGATGCCAGGTGCAGAAGAAAAAACAATCAATAAATTAGAAACAGCAATCAACAACATGACACCCGTTTCGAAATTAATTGATCAAGGTTTAACTCCAGAAGAAATATTATATGAAATACTTGGTGAAGATGAAGTTCAAATTTTAGAAGAAATGCCTGCAAGTTTTGAATGTAATTGCGGTCACGAAAAGTTTTTAAATGCAATTAAAGGACTAGGCCAAGCTGAAATCGAAAGTATGATTAATGAAGATCATGGTGCAGAAGCAGAATGCCATTTCTGTAGAAATAAATATCAATATACAGAAAATGAATTACAGGAATTATTAGAAAAGATGTAAAAAATCCTTTAAAATGAACTTTAAGTCACTATAAAGTATAAAAATATTGTAATTTTTAATCTTCTTAGTTGTATTCAAATCAAAATCTGATAAAATATAAAGTATATCCGATAGAAAAAGTAGGTTTTAAACTTTTTAATGAAAAGGAGCAATACTTATGACAAACAAACCAGTAAATAATGTCGTTGAAGTGATTGGCAATACGCCAGTAGTTAAGTTGAACAATGTGGTGGATGAAAATGCTGCAGATGTTTATGTGAAATTAGAATATCAAAATCCAGGTGGTTCTGTTAAAGACCGTATCGCGTTAGCAATGATTGAAGCGGCAGAGAAAGAAGGAAAAATCAAACCAGGAGATACAATTGTAGAACCTACGAGTGGTAATACAGGTATTGGTTTAGCTTTTGTATGTGCTGCGAAAGGTTATAAAGCAGTATTCACAATGCCAGAAACAATGAGTCAAGAACGTCGTAATTTATTAAAAGCTTATGGCGCAGAAGTTGTTTTAACACCAGGATCAGAAGCGATGAAAGGTGCAATTAAAAAAGCCAAAGAATTAAAAGAAGAATTTGGTTATTATGAACCACAACAATTTGAAAACCCTGCTAATCCACGTGTGCATGAATTGACAACTGGTCCAGAACTCGTTGAACAATTTGAAGGTAAAACCATTGATTCATTCTTAGCTGGTGTTGGCACTGGCGGTACATTAACTGGTGCAGGTAAAGTATTGAAAGAGAAATACCCTGACATTAATCTTGTAGCTATTGAACCTGAAGATTCTCCAGTATTAAGTGGTGGAGAACCAGGACCACATAAACTTCAAGGTTTAGGTGCAGGATTTGTACCAGATACTTTAGATACGAATATCTATGATGAAGTTATAAAAGTTGGTAATGAAACAGCGATGGATATGTCTCGTAAGGTTGCTAAAGAAGAAGGTATATTAGGTGGGATTTCTTCAGGTGCAGCAATTTATGCAGCTATAGAAAAAGCCAAATCTTTAGGTAAAGGTAAAACAGTAGTTACTGTATTACCAAGTAATGGTGAACGTTACCTTTCAACACCTCTATATTCATTTGAAGATTAAAAATATATTTATAAAACCGATTATGTGTAAGTATGATCAGTTTCAAATGTCGACAAGGTTTCTGACTTTGTCGACATTTTTTTATGACTTCTGTGAATGCTTTGTTTGTAGAGTTTTTAAAGTTAACTAAAGTGATTGAAAAAGTACAATACGAAATGATTAAAATGTCTGAATACCAGTTATTAATTACAAAATGTGGAAATGACTAAAATAAACCAGTTTAAATTTTCCGACGATATGAACGTTGCTTACTGAAAAATTTATAAATTAGCGTTATTATAGAATAGTGATTACTAAGCTAACGATGAGTCATTTCATAGTGAAAGGAAGAAAGTAACGATGGCACATACAAAAATTATGGGCATATTAAATGTAACACCTGATTCATTTTCTGATGGCGGTAAATATAATTCAGTAGAAAAGGCTGTCAAAAGAGCGCAAGAAATGATTGAAGAGGGTGTAGATATGATTGACGTAGGTGGTATATCAACACGTCCTGGTTATGAGGAAATAAGTGTTACTGAAGAATTACAGCGCGTGGTCCCTGTTGTAAAAGCACTTAGCCAATTAGATGTTCAATTGTCTATTGATACATATAGAAGTGAAGTAGCAGAAGCAGCAATGAAATTAGGTGCTACAATGATTAATGATCAGTGGGCTGGATTATATGATGAAAAAATCTTTGACGTTGTATCTAAATATGAAGGTGAGATTATATTGATGCACAATGGTGATGGTCATAGATCAATGCCTGTTGTGGATGAAATGCTTGTGCATTTATTGAAACAAGCTAATAAAGCAGAAATGGCAGGTATCCCACAAGAAAAAGTTTGGATAGATCCTGGCATTGGTTTTGCAAAAACAAGAGATGAAGAAAAAGAAGTAATGGCACGTTTGGATGAATTAGTAGCTACTGATTATCCTGTGCTACTAGCGACAAGTAGAAAAAGATTTATTAAAGAAATGATAGATCGAGACACGCAAGCAATTGAAAGAGATGAAGCAACTGCAGCTACTACTGCATACGGTATAATGAAAGGCGTTAAAGGTGTGAGGGTTCATAACGTTGCGCTCAATGTCCGTTTGGCTCAAAGCATGGATTATTTAAAGGAGAATGAGGATGAAAGACACAATATTTCTTAACGGTATGAAGTTTTATGGCTATCACGGTGCATTACCAGCCGAAAATGAAATTGGTCAAATATTCATTGTTGATTTGACTATGAAAGTCGATTTAAGCCTTGCAGGTGAAACAGATCAAGTAACTGATACAGTTCACTATGGTGAAGTTTATGCAGATGTGAAATCAATCATGGAAAGTGAACCAGTGAATTTATTAGAGTATCTAGCTGAACGTATTGCAAAACGTATAAATTCACACTATAATCGTGTAATGGAAACGCAAGTTAGAATCACTAAAGAAAATCCCCCTATACCAGGTCATTATGAAGGTGTAGGTGTAGAAATAGTGAGGGAGAATTTATAATGTCATATGCGTACTTAGGTTTGGGAAGTAACGTTGGAGATAGAAAAGCACAGCTCGATCAATCAATTCGTATTTTAAATGAAACAGAAGGTATCAATGTAACACAAACATCACCAATTTATGAAACTGAACCTGTTGGATATGTTGAGCAACCGCAATTTTTAAATCAATGTATTGAAATAGAAACATCACTGACACCTCATGATTTATTAAAGGCATGTTTAAGAACAGAACAACAGTTGCATAGAGTGAGAGATATAAGATGGGGTCCTAGAACATTAGATGTTGATATTTTATTATTTGAGGAACAAATCATAGATGAAGATGATTTGATCATACCGCATCCACGTATGTTAGAGCGTTCTTTTGTGCTCATACCATTAAATGATATTGCACCAGATTTTACTGAACCTCATACAAATAAAAAAATTAGAGATTTAGTAATGTTAGATAATTCAGTGAAACAATATAAAGGGTAAGGAAACAAATGTGTGTAAATTTCATGATGAAGCGGAATAGCAAAGCGCTATACTTGAATGCGTATACTTTCAGTTTTATTATATAAAAACTGTAAAATTCATGTTGTTTCTTCAATCATATTGACAGGATAGTAACTTACCAAATAATAAACGAGTAACAATACCTTTCGTATTATCGTTAACTCTAATAAAATATTTAAGTAGATGTAAAAGGGAATACAATAGCATTATTTTATCTACAATTGATTAATAATACTGATATAACATTTTAAAGTTTAAATTACTTTATTACATTCATGACCTCTAGTAAAATTAAAAGTTGAAAAATTGGTACTAAGCACATCAGCAAATACCATCTTTGTATTTAAAAGATGGGGTGGTCATGGTAAAGTTAGAAATGATTGGAACAAATCAAAATACGGTAATCATCAATGATAGATATTCCTCGAATTCTAACAAAAAGGTTAATGCTAAAATTAAAATTGGATAAGAAGTATAAAGGAGAGAAAGTTATGTCAGAAGAAATGAACGACCAAATGCAGGTGCGTCGTCAAAAAATGCAAGAACTATACGATTTAGGTATCGATCCATTCGGCGGAAAATTTGTACGAACTTCAATGGCTACACCATTGCATGATGATTGGGATCAATTTTCCAAAGAAGAATTACAAGAAAAAGAAGCAGAAAGTCATGTTAGCATTGCAGGACGTCTAATGACGAAACGTGGTAAAGGTAAAGCAGGTTTTGCACACGTACAAGATTTATCAGGCCAAATTCAAATTTATGTGAGAAAAGACCAAGTTGGAGAAGAACAATTTGAACTATGGAAATCAGCAGACCTAGGAGATATCGTAGGTATTGAAGGTGTTATGTTTAAAACAAACACAGGTGAATTGTCGGTCAAAGCAAAATCATTCACGCTCCTAACAAAAGCATTACGACCATTACCAGATAAATTTCATGGTTTACAAGATATTGAACAACGCTATCGTCAACGTTATTTAGATTTAATAACAAACCAAGATAGTACGCAAACTTTTATTAATAGAAGTAAAATCTTACAAGAAATGCGTAATTACTTAAACAATCAAGGATTCTTAGAAGTAGAAACTCCAATGATGCACCAAATTGCTGGTGGAGCGGCAGCGAGACCGTTTGTAACACATCACAATGCTTTGGATGCTACATTATATATGAGAATAGCAATAGAATTACACTTGAAACGATTAATTGTTGGTGGCTTAGAAAAAGTATATGAAATTGGTCGCGTGTTTAGAAATGAAGGCGTATCTACACGTCATAATCCAGAGTTCACAATGATCGAACTCTACGAAGCATATGCAAACTATCACGATATTATGGACTTAACAGAAGATATGATTAGACATATATCTAATAAAGTACTTGGTACTGCAAAAATTAATTATGGTGAAGAAGTTATTGACTTAGAATCAAACTGGAAACGAGTTCATATGGCAGATGCTGTCAAAGAAGCTACAGGCGTTGATTTCTTTAATGTTCAAAATGATGAAGAGGCAAAAACACTGGCTAAAGCGCATGGTGTTGAAATTACTGAAAATATGAAATACGGTCATATTTTAAACGAATTCTTTGAACAAAAAGTTGAAGAAACATTAATACAACCTACTTTTGTATATGGACACCCAATTGAAATATCACCATTAGCAAAGAAAAATCCAGAAGACCCTAGATTTACGGATCGCTTTGAATTATTTATTGTAGGCAGAGAACATGGTAATGCATTTACAGAATTAAATGATCCGATAGATCAAAGAGAAAGATTTGAAGCACAATTAGTTGAAAAAGAGCAAGGCAATGACGAAGCGCATGAAATGGATGAAGATTTCATTGAAGCATTAGAATATGGTATGCCTCCAACAGGTGGTCTAGGTATAGGTATTGATAGACTTGTCATGCTACTTACTGATTCAGCTTCAATTAGAGACGTATTACTTTTCCCATATATGAGACAAAAGTAATATAGCTCAACTTAATAATTAAGGATTAAATATTGTGGCTTACAAATAAAAGCCGGGATGTTTAATCCTTTTTATTTACAAATATAAACTATGCAAGAAACAAGGAAATACAAAAGGCTTAGAATTAAAATAGAAAATAATAAAAGTAATAAGATACAATTATGCATATTTATGCTATTTAAATATAAAAATATACTAAAAAAGGTATGGTAAACCTCGATTTCTTATGGTAAGATAATTCAAGTCGAGTTAAGTAAACGCAAATACATACGAAATAAATTTATGTTTAAATAAAAGTTACGAAAACTATTGACTTCAGCAAAAAAACATAGTATTATATAAAAGTCGTCGAAAACGAGCATTTACATATTAAATACTAAGTAAAGAACTTGTGAAATTCTTTAAGATAGTGTAAAATTAACTATTGTAATTGAATAACAAACAATGTATCATACATTGAGTAAGTTATTTTGTCTGGTGACTATAGCAAGGAGGTCACACCTGTTCCCATGCCGAACACAGAAGTTAAGCTCCTTAGCGCCGATGGTAGTCGGACTTACGTTCCGCA
>NZ_PPRL01000033.1 GCF_002902235.1 Staphylococcus ureilyticus | reverse complement strand
GTCTATAAACTATGATATAGTAAACTGATGGTTAAGTTGTTACTTACCATCAGTTTATATTAAATGAAAGTTTAAATACTACATGTAAAATATATGTTTTTATTACAAAAGTTATCATACAACATGTGCTTATGATTTAATGCTAACGATAACATTTGTAATTTTTGTTAGATTGTAATAAAAATGTATATGACTGATTAAAATTATTGAATGTAAGGGGTAGGTTTACATGACATTAAGAGACGACGCACTAGAAATGCACAGAATTAATCAAGGTAAATTAGAAGTTACACCAAAAGTTCAAGTGACCAATAAAGAAGAGCTAAGTTTGGCATATTCACCCGGTGTAGCTGAACCATGTAAAGAAATACATGAAGACCCTAGAAAAGTATTTGAATATACAATGAAAGCAAATACAGTCGCGGTTGTTACAGATGGTACAGCTGTACTTGGATTGGGAAACATTGGTGCAGAAGCTAGTATTCCAGTAATGGAAGGGAAAGCAGTTTTGTTTAAAAGTTTTTCAGGCATTGATGGTGTGCCGATTGCACTAAATACTACGGATACAGATGAAATTGTAAATACGGTAAAATTATTAGAACCAAACTATGGTGGCATTAATCTTGAAGATATTTCTGCACCACGTTGTTTTGAAATTGAAGCGCGTTTAAAAAAAGAAACAAAAATACCTGTTTTTCATGATGACCAACATGGTACTGCAATTGTAACAGTTGCAGGTATGATTAATGCACTGCGCATTATAGATAAAGAATTATCTGATATAAAAGTGGTACTTAACGGAGCAGGTGCAGCAGGTATGGCAATTGTTCAATTGCTTTATTCATATGGTGTTAGAGATATGATTATGTGTGATTCCAAAGGTGCTATTTACGAAGGTCGTTCTTATGGTATGAATGATACAAAAGCATTTGTAGCTAAATGGACAAATAGAGATAAAGTAGAAGGCTCGTTAAGTGATGTCATAAAAGATGCTGACGTATTTATTGGCGTTTCTGTAGCCGATTTGTTAACAAAAGAAATGGTTGAATCAATGGCTAAAGATCCAATTATATTTGCTATGGCAAATCCGAATCCTGAAATCAATCCTGATGTGGCAAAAGAAGCAGGTGCTAAAGTAATTGGAACTGGTCGTTCGGATTATCCAAATCAAATCAATAATGTCCTTGCATTTCCTGGTATTTTTAGAGGTGCATTAGATGTAGAAGCTACGCATATAAATGAAGAGATGAAACAAGCTGCAGTAGAAGCAATTGCAAATTTAATTAAACCAGAAGAATTAAATCCAGATTACTGTATTCCTGGTCCGTTTGACAAACGTGTGGCACCTTCTGTTGCTAGAGAAGTTGCAAAAGCAGCAATGGAAACAGGGGTAGCAAGAACAGATATGGACCCAGAAGAAATTTATAATAAAACAATGAAATTAACAGATTTAGATAAATAATATTCATGAATACTGATCTCAAAATATTGTGTTTATAATATTGGGAAGACAGTAATGGTTAAGTGGAGGTTTAAAATGTTTAAAGATTTTTTCAATAGAAGTAGTAAAAAGAAAAAGTATGTGACTGTTTCCGATTCAAAACAAAGTGATGTTCCAGCAGGAATTATGACAAAATGCCCGAAATGTAAGAAGATCATGTATACTAAAGAATTAGCTGAAAATTTAAATGTATGTTTCAATTGTGATCATCACATCGCTTTAACAGCGTATAAAAGAATTGAAGCCATTTCTGATGAAGGTACATTCACAGAATTTGATAAAGGAATGACCTCTGCGAATCCATTGGATTTTCCAAGTTATGAAGAAAAAATTCAAAAAGATCAACAAAAAACAGAGTTAAATGAAGCTGTTGTTACTGGTACAGCACATTTAGAAGGTATTGAATTTGGCGTAGCTGTGATGGATGCTAGATTTAGAATGGGTAGCATGGGCTCAGTGGTTGGTGAAAAGATATGTAGAATTATAGAATATTGTACTGAGCATCGTTTACCGTTCATCCTATTTTCTGCTAGTGGTGGCGCTAGAATGCAAGAAGGTATCATATCTTTAATGCAAATGGGTAAAACCAGTGTCACTTTAAAAAGACATATGGATCATGGATTGCTATATATTTCGTATATTACAAACCCAACAACAGGTGGTGTATCGGCAAGCTTTGCTTCAGTTGGTGATATTAATTTAAGTGAACCTAAAGCACTTATTGGTTTTGCTGGTAGACGAGTGATTGAACAAACGATTAATGAAAAGCTACCTGACGACTTCCAAACTGCTGAATTTTTATTAGAGCATGGACAATTAGATAAAGTTGTACATAGAAAAGAAATGAAAGTAACACTATCTAATATTTTAAAAATGCACCAAGAGGTGAAAACGAATGCTTGACTTTGAAAAGCCACTTTTTGAAATAAAAAACAAAATTGAATCGTTAAAAGAATCACAAGAAAAAAATGACGTGGACTTACAGGAAGAAATTGATATGCTTGAGGCTTCATTAGAGCGTGAAACACAAAAGGTATATACTCATTTAAAACCCTGGGATCGAGTACAGTTAGCACGCTTACAAGAAAGACCTACATCTCTAGATTATATACCACATATTTTTGATTCCTTTATTGAGTTACATGGAGATCGTAATTTCAGAGATGATCCAGCTATGATTGGTGGTATTGGTTATTTAAATGGCCAAGCAGTTACAGTTGTTGGACAACAACGTGGGAAAGATACCAAAGATAATATTTATCGTAACTTTGGTATGGCGCATCCTGAAGGATATAGAAAAGCCTTACGCTTAATGAAGCAAGCTGAAAAATTTAATAGACCTATTTTTACATTTATTGATACAAAAGGTGCTTATCCAGGGAAAGCAGCAGAAGAACGCGGTCAAAGTGAATCTATTGCTAAAAACCTTATTGAAATGGCAGCACTTAAAGTGCCAGTCATTGCGATTGTAATTGGTGAAGGTGGAAGCGGTGGTGCTTTAGGTCTTGGCATTTCGAATCGTTTATTAATGCTGGAAAACAGCACATATTCTGTAATTTCACCAGAGGGTGCATCTGCATTATTATGGAAAGATAGTAATTTAGCACAAATAGCTGCGGAAACAATGAAGATTACTGCAGAAGATTTATATGAATTGAAAATTGCCGATGAAGTTTTAAAAGAACCACTTGGTGGCGCTCATCATGATATTGAAAAGCAAGCTCAAAATATAAAAAGTGCATTTTTAAAACATTTGAATGAATTAAGTGCGTTTAGTGAACAACAAATCATAGATGATCGCTATGACAAATTTAGAAATATCGGTTCTTTTAATGAATAATTAAAAAGACACGAAATAATATACTTCTGCAAAGCCATTTTTTATAGTATTCATACTAACCATGTGGATTTTATAGTCTAAGGTTTTAAAAGAGCATTAAATTGCAATCAGGTTTACAAACCCCTGATTTCATATTAGTGCTCTTTTTTATTGAGCAAAGTAAGTCAAAAGTGGGAGTTTGAGATATCTGTTTAATAAAGTAAAGTTAAAGGTATGATAAAGTATCATTGTTTTGAAAATATAAAATATAAGGAAACGCTTTCGTATTGTAAAATGTTTTTTTACAATAATTAAAAACGTTTACATGAGTTACAATGCCCTATTTTAATGGCACCTTCTATGATTTTATGGTATTTTTAGAATAAGAAATACATGTTAGAAAGGTATGTCGTCATGAAAAAAATTGCAGTGTTGACTAGCGGTGGAGATTCACCAGGCATGAACGCGGCTATTAGAGCTGTTGTTAGAAAAGCGATTTATAATAATATTGAAGTTTACGGTGTTTACCAAGGCTATCAAGGATTATTAAACGATGATATCGAGAAGTTGGAGCTCGGTTCTGTTGGAGATACAATCCAACGTGGCGGAACTTTTCTGTATTCAGCAAGGTGTCCTGAATTTAAAGAAGCAGAAGTTCGACAAAAAGCAATAGAGAACTTGCGCAAAAGAGGTATTGAAGGCCTAGTAGTAATAGGCGGAGATGGTAGCTATAGAGGTGCGCAACGCATTAGCGAAGAATGTAAAGAAATTCAAACGATAGGTGTACCAGGTACGATAGATAATGATATCAACGGTTCAGACTTTACAATTGGATTTGATACTGCATTAAATACCATTATAGATTGTGTTGATAAAATTCGCGATACGGCTTCAAGTCATGCAAGAACATTCATCATAGAAGTTATGGGTCGTGATTGTGGAGATTTAGCACTATGGGCTGGACTTTCAGTAGGAGCTGAAACGATCATTGTCCCAGAAGTGGAAACAGATATTAAAGATGTAGCTGAAAAAATTGACAACGGAATAAGACGTGGAAAAAAACATTCCATTGTTATGGTTGCAGAAGGTTGTATGTCTGGAGAAGATTGTGCAAAAGAACTGACAAAGTATATTAATGTTGATGCGCGTGTATCTGTGCTTGGTCATATCCAACGTGGCGGCAGTCCAAGTGGCGCAGATAGAATGCTTGCTTCACGATTAGGTGGACATGCTGTAGACTTATTACTAGAAGGAAAAACAGCAATCGGCGTTGGTATTCGCAACAATGAATTAACAGACACTTCATTTGAAGAAATATTTAGGTCAAATGAACACAAGTTTGATTTTGAAACATTTGCTTTAGCAAATGAATTATCGATATAAAATACTGGGAGGCATTAATAATGAGAAAAACTAAAATTGTTTGTACAATTGGACCTGCATCTGAGTCTGAAGAAATGCTTGAGAAATTAATTAAAGCTGGAATGAATGTTGCGAGATTAAATTTCTCACATGGTGATCATGCAGAACATAAAGCTAGAATTGATAGAATTCGTGAAGTATCTCAAAAATTAGGTAAAACAGTTGCAATATTATTGGATACTAAAGGTCCTGAAATCCGTACTCACAACATGAAAGATGGTGCTATTGAACTTGAAAAAGGTACGGAAGTCATCGTAAGTATGACAGAAGTTGAAGGTACACCTGAAAAATTCTCAGTAACGTACGATAATCTAATAAATGATGTTCAAGAAGGCTCATATATTTTATTAGATGATGGCCTTATTGAATTACAAGTAAAACAAATAGATAAAGCAAACGGTGAAGTTGTATGTGATGTTTTAAACACTGGAGAATTAAAAAATAAAAAAGGCGTAAACTTACCAGGTGTTAAAGTAAGTTTACCAGGTATCACTGATAAAGATGCTGAAGATATTAAATTCGGTATAAGTGAAAATATTGACTTTATCGCTGCAAGTTTTGTGCGTCGTCCGAGTGATGTACTAGACATTCGTAAATTACTTGAAGATGGTAAAAACACAAACATTAGCATTATACCTAAAATCGAAAACCAAGAAGGTATTGACAATATTAAAGAAATACTTGAGGTTTCAGACGGTTTAATGGTTGCTCGTGGTGATATGGGTGTTGAAATACCACCTGAATCCGTACCAATGGTGCAAAAAGACTTGATCAGACAATGTAATAAATTAGGTAAGCCTGTTATCACAGCGACGCAAATGTTAGACTCAATGCAACGTAATCCTCGTGCGACACGTGCTGAAGCAAGTGACGTTGCGAATGCCATTTATGATGGTACAGATGCAGTTATGCTTTCAGGCGAAACAGCTGCTGGATTATACCCAGAAGAAGCAGTCAAAACAATGCGTAATATTGCAATTTCAGCTGAAGCTGCACAAGATTATAAACGATTATTATCCGATCGTACTAAATTAGTGCAAACTTCATTAGTTAATGCAATTGGTGTTTCAGTAGCGCATACAGCATTAAATTTAAATGTAAAAGCGATTGTAGCAGCAACTGAAAGTGGTTCTACTGCTAGAACGATTTCTAAATATCGTCCTAAATCTGATATTATTGCGGTTACACCACATGCTGAAACTGCGCGTCAATGTGCTTTGGTTTGGGGTATTCACCCTGTCGTTAAAGAAGGACGTAAAACAACAGATGCTATGTTGAACACAGCAGTTGCTACAGCGGTCGAAACTGAAAAAGTTCAAAATGGTGATTTAATCATTATTACAGCAGGTGTACCTACAGGCGAAAAAGGGACAACAAATATGATGAAATTACATCTAGTAGGTGACGAATTAGCTAAAGGTCAAGGTATCGGTAGAAATTCAGTTGTTGGAAATACTTTAGTAGTGAATGATGCGAGTGAACTTGAAGGCAAAGATTTAAGTGAAACGGTCATTGTAACAACTTCTGTAGATGAAACGCTTGTCCCTTACATTGAAAAAGCCAGTGGCTTAATTGCTGAAGAGAGCGGCATCACTTCTCCGAGCGCAATTATAGGTCTAGAAAAAGGCATTCCAACAATTGTAGGTGTTGAAAATGCGACTAAAGAGATACAAAATGATATCTTGATTACGGTAGATGCAAATCAAGGTAAAGTATTTGAAGGATATGCGAACGTACTTTAATCATAGTTACCATATGCTAAATACTTACTCATAATATAAGCAACATAAGTGATAATACAAATTAAAGATGCACTTCCATTTATAAATGGAGGTGCATTTTTTCTAGATATAAAACGTTAACATCGTTACTCGATTTATAATCGTCACTTAAAGTAATACATCATACCATAAAAACATTAACAGATTGCGCTTATTTGATTGATATATAACACATGTTAAGCACGTCAATAGTTATATGTTTAAATGATTTCGATATGATATATACACCGTGAATTGAGATATTCAAATATTATTGTTAAACACTACTCATAATGATGTAGCATCAAGTCTCTTCTTTTACAGAAATAGCCCAAGACCATTTTATGTCTTAGGCTATTGTATTAGATTATTGATGTGTTGAAGCATTCAACAATAGTTGTTGATAGGATTACTTCATATCTGAAGTAGCGAATTTTTTATATCTTAGATACATAAGACTCAAGATGATAAACCAAATAGGTGTTAAATAGACTGCTCTTCTTGTTTCTACATTTACGAAAAGTAAGCAAAATACTAAAAAGAAGAAAATCAAAATGATATACCCAATATATTTACCACCAAATAATTTATATGTAGCATTTTTGTGCATTTCTGGGTTTTGGCGATGATAATTAATGTAAGCAACAATAATTAAAGCCCAAACGACTAAAAATAGTACTGTTGAAACAGTTGTAATATATGTGAATACTAAAGTTGCGTTCGGAATAATATAGTTCAATAAGGCTGAAATTAACAATAGAGCACATGAGACTAAGATTGCTATGTGAGGCACACCATTTTTGTTTGTTTTTTCAAAAATAGGGGGTGCTTGCTTTTGATTTGAAAGCCCAAATAACATACGGCTGTTTGAAAATATACCACTATTACAAGAAGAAGCAGCAGCTGTTAATACTACAAAGTTGATGATGCCTGCTGCAAATGGAATACCAATTAAAGCAAATAATCTCACAAAGGGACTTTCTTCTGGATTAATATTGTTCCAAGGGATGATTGACATAATTACAGTCAATGCACCAACATAAAATACTAAAATTCTAATCGGAACGCTGTTGATTGCTTTTGGAATCGTTTTAGTTGGATCTTTTGTTTCGCCAGCCGTCACGCCAATCAATTCAATCCCTACAAAGGAAAAGAGTGCCATTTGAAATGACATTAAAAATCCACTCATCCCTTTTGGGAAAATACCATGTTGATATAAATTAGTTAACGAGGTGTGTCCAAATTGTGTATCGTATGCCATGACAATCATTACAATGCCAACGACAATAAGTGCTAAGATTGTAACTACTTTGATGATGGAAAACCAAAACTCTAGTTCTCCAAAAAGTTTAGCGCTTAATAAATTGAGTGACATTAAAATTAATACACAAAATAGAGCACTTATCCAATTAGGTATATGTGGGTACCAGAAACTAACGTATTTAGCAACAGCTGTAACCTCTGCCATACCTGTAATAATCCAACACAACCAATATGTCCATCCGGTAACAAATCCAGCAAATGAACCTATGTATTGATTTGTTACATCAGCAAAAGATTTAAAATTCGTATTTGTTACAAGAATTTCACCTAAGCCTCGCATAAACATAAATAACATAAATCCTATAATGATATATGTAAGTAAAATCGAAGGACCAGTTAATGCTATGGTTTGACCCGCTCCTAAGAAAAGCCCTGTGCCGATTGCACCTCCAATTGCAATTAACTGTATATGCCTATTGCTGAGTTCTCTTTGTAACTGTTGTTTTGCCATAAGTTTTAACTCCTTTATTAAGTTATTTATTATTATGATACGCAATTTAAAATAAAACAACACTTTTTTATAGTTGTATCTTAAAAAAGTCAGTGTAATATTATATTAATAATTTGTTATTAATCATGATAACCAATTAAAAACTTTGATAAATTGAAGAAAGGGTAATTACATATTAGAATGATGATATAACAACGTTCATTAATTATGGCGTGTTTATGGGCATATAAACAAATCATCATTTCTTAATGATTAACTAGGAATTTAAACTGAAATATTCACAAAAACGTAAATATTGGCTATAATAGTTTATGAAAGCCGTTTCATTATGAAATAGAAAAGGGGAATATATATGGCAGAGTTACAAAAAGGTTTAGAAGGGGTAATTGCAGCAGAAACTAAAGTGAGCTCTATCATTGATAGTCAACTTACATATGCTGGCTATGAAATTGATGATTTAGCCGAAAATGCTGAATTTGAAGAAGTAGTCTTTTTATTATGGCATTACCGATTACCTAATAAAGAAGAATTACAATCATTTAAAGAAAAACTCTTTAACTATATGACATTAAATCCTAGAGTATATAATCATTTTAAAGAGTACGCTACTAGTAATGTACATCCAATGACAGCATTAAGAACATCAGTGTCTTACGTTGCGCACTTTGATGAACATGCTGAGGATGAAAGTGAAGATCAAACGATGGAACGTGCAGTACGCATTCAAGCTAAAATCGCTTCACTTGTTACAGCATATGCTAGAGTTAGAGAAGGTAAAGAACCTGTTAAACCTAGTAGTGATTTAAATTATGCTGGTAATTTCTTATATATGTTACGTGGTGAATTACCAACAGATATCGAAGTTGAAGCATTTAATAAAGCATTGGTATTACATGCAGATCATGAGTTGAATGCTTCTACCTTTACTGCAAGATGTGCAGTGTCTTCATTATCAGACATGTATTCAGGTATTGTAGCAGCTGTCGGTTCTTTAAAAGGTCCATTACACGGTGGGGCAAATGAGCGTGTAATGAGTATGTTATCAGAAGTTAAGTCTATTGATGATGTAGATGAATACATTGATAATAAAATTAAAAATAAAGAGAAAATAATGGGATTCGGTCACCGTGTATATAAAAATGGTGATCCAAGAGCGAAATTCTTAAAAGAGATGAGTAGAAAGATTACATCCGAAACAGGCCAAAGCCAGTTATTTGATATATCTGTAAAAATAGCTGATAAAATGAAAGAAGAAAAAGGCCTTATTGCTAATGTGGATTTCTATAGTGCAACTGTATATCACAGTATGAATATTGAACATGATTTATTCACACCTATTTTTGCAGTTAGTAGAACTTCAGGTTGGATTGCACATATTCTTGAACAATATAGAGATAATAGAATTATGCGTCCAAGAGCACAATATATTGGTGAAACTAATAGAACTTATGAACCAATTGAAGAAAGATAATCACGAATTAACATAAATAAAACAATTCAAATGATGGAGGTATTTTTACATGGCAGGAGAAAAAGTAGTAAAAACAGCAGAAGGGTTAACTGTACCAAATAATCCTATCATTCCTTATATTATCGGTGACGGTATTGGACCAGATATTTGGTCAGCTGCTAGTAGAGTCATTGACGCAGCCGTAGAACAGGCTTATAACGGTGAAAAGAAAATTGAATGGAAAGAAGTACTTGCAGGTCAAAAAGCTTATGATGAAACAGGCGAATGGTTACCACAAGAAACTTTAGATACAATCAATGAATATTTAATTGCAATTAAAGGACCACTTACTACACCAATCGGCGGAGGTATTCGTTCATTAAACGTTGCACTACGTCAAGAACTTGATCTATTTACTTGCTTAAGACCAGTACGTTGGTTCCAAGGCGTACCTTCACCAGTTAAACGTCCGGAAGATACTGATATGGTTATTTTCCGTGAAAACACAGAAGATATCTATGCTGGTATTGAATTTAAAGAAGGAACACCAGAAGTTAAAAAATTAATCGATTTCTTACAAGATGAAATGGGTGCTAAAAATATAAGATTCCCAGAAACATCAGGCATTGGTGTGAAACCAGTTTCAAAAGAAGGTACAGAGCGTTTAGTTCGTGCAGCGATTCAATATGCTCTAGATAATGATCGTAAATCTGTAACTCTAGTTCATAAAGGTAATATTATGAAATTTACAGAGGGTGCTTTCAAACAATGGGGCTATGATTTAGCACATAATGAATTTGGTGATAAAGTCTTTACATGGCAACAATATGATGAAATTGTTGAAAAAGATGGTAAAGAAAAAGCTAATGAAGTTCAAGAACAAGCTGAAAAAGACGGTAAAATTATCATTAAAGATTCCATTGCAGATATTTTCTTACAACAAATATTGACACGTCCTGCAGATCACGATGTAGTAGCTACGATGAATCTTAACGGTGACTATGTGTCAGATGCGTTAGCAGCACAAGTTGGCGGTATTGGTATTGCGCCAGGCGCAAATATTAACTATGAAACTGGCCATGCGATATTTGAAGCTACACATGGTACTGCACCAAAATATGCTGGTTTAAATAAAGTAAACCCATCATCTGAAATTTTAAGTGCTTCATTAATGCTTGAGCACCTAGGTTGGCAAGAAGCAGCTGACAAAATTACTGAGTCTATCGAAAAAACAATTGCTTCAAAAGTCGTTACTTATGACTTCGCACGTTTAATGGATGGTGCAAAAGAAGTATCTACATCTGAATTCGCTGATGAATTAATCAAAAATATTAAATAAAATGACAACAAATAACAATAATGAAGTATTTTTCTAAGAAAAATAAATACTTTAGCTTAAGAGCGAGAATATGAAATCATGATTATTATGATTTCTATCTCGCTCTTTTATTTTGATT
>NZ_PPRL01000032.1 GCF_002902235.1 Staphylococcus ureilyticus | reverse complement strand
CCTCTAAATATTATTTTACAAAAGTATAGGATATTTGTATAATCCATAATATCGATAATGATAATTATTATCAATTAAAAAGTCGGGTGAAAATATGGCAAAGTACTTTTTTTCAAGTTCTTTCCTATTATTTTTAGGAAATTGGATTGGACATATCACTTTAAATTGGTATGTGTATTCGTTATATCATAACGCAATTTATCTTGGACTGATTAATTTTTCCGCCTTGTACCTATTTTGCTCATAAGTGTATGGGCTGGTGCAATAGCAGATCGATATAATAGGGGGAAACTACTGAAAATAACTATCTCTTCCTCTTTTCTACTTACCACTTTACTGTGTGTCTTAATCTTTCAAGATTGGGATATACCGATTATAGTATTTTTATTATATTCTTTGGGTAGAGGTATGATGAGTGCAATAGAAACACCAGTACGTCAATCTGTGCTACCAGATTTGTCGAAACGCTTAACAACAACTCAGGTGGTTTCGTACCATTCATTTATTATTAATATTTGTCGATCAATAGGTCCTGCTATAGCTGGTTTAGTAATGGCAAACTATAACGCACAAATAAGTTTCAGTATACAAGCGATATGTTACTTAATATCCCTGATACTATGTTTGCCTCTAAAGTTTGAACAACCGCATTATAATGAAGTGGAAAAACAAATGAGTATTAAATTTGTGTTTGAATATTTTAAGGATAATAGCGTGGGCACAAGGATATTTGTAACATCTTTGTTTATCATGGCTAGTGGTTTTACATATACTTCACTATTACCAGTTTTAACAGATAAGACGTTCCCTGAACAAGTCACGATGTTTGGGACAGCGATGACATGTTGCGCAATAGGTGGAATTATTGCGACGATGATTTTACCTAATTTATTAGAAAATATTCCTATGGTGAAGATGTATTATTATAGTTCGATATTATTTGGCGTCTCTTTGTTAGGTAGTATTAGCCAGAATACGATATTGTTTTTTATTTCAATTTTCTTAATCGGCCTGTTCAGTCAATGGGCGCGTACAACCAATAGGATTTATTTTCAACATCGTGTTAAATCAGAACATCGAGGGAAGGTATTAAGTGTTGTAATGATGGATAGGGGGATGATTCCTTTAGGTGCTATGATCTTGAGTTTTTTAACAGAATATATAGGTATTATTGAAACATTTATAATTATGGGATTAAGCACCTTAACGATTGCATTAATATTTGGCATGATTAACAGACAAAGAAGAAACGGAGGCAATGTTGTATGATGCATCATTTATGGAAATCAGCAGATTTAAATATTCAATATCGCATGTTTAATGCGATTCTTAAAGAACATATTTTTCCAGAGAAAATGTTTTTTAAATCTTTTGATAACTGCGTAGAACTACAATATAAAGGACAAGCATTAGCTGTTAACTATATAAGAAAGAGTCCGTTAATGCGTTATGTTTTTGAGGGTGAGCTACGTTATATTAAAGGTGATGCAAGTGTCACTATTAAAACTTTGGAACAATTACTTGAAATATTAACAAATCAATTTGATATTCCTATTAGCGCTAGACTAACTGCAGAGTTACAATCAAGCCGAGAAGGTTTAGCGATGAGTTATGAAAATTTTAAGCATAGACAATCTAACATTCGTGATAGTTTGAAATTTTCAAGAATGCCTATGACCATCAACTTTTTTACATGGCTTCAACATATGAAAGAAAATAATGGTGTAAATGATTTAATTTATTCTGAAAGTCTTGTAGAGGAAGGCCATCCTACGCATCCTTTAACTAAAACAAAGCTGCCATTAACGAAAGAAGAAGTTAAATTATATGCGCCGGAATTTGAAAAAATTATTCCATTGAAAATTATGCTTATTCATAAACAATTTTGTATAGCAACTGCGATGGAAGGTGATGAACAATATATCATCAATCAAGTCATTCCTGAATATAAAGATAAAATAAAAGTATTTCTAGCTTCACATGATTTAGATTTAGCAGATTATCGCATTATACTTGTACATCCATGGCAATATGAAAATGTTATTCCACAACAATTTGGTCATTGGATAGAAACACAACGTCTTTTAGCGACGCCTTTTGATATAGAATCCAAAGCAACATTGTCTTTTAGAACAATGGATTTGCTCGATAAAACTTTTCATGTCAAGTTACCAATCAATGTACAGGCGACAAGTGCAGTGAGAACTGTTTCATCAGTAACCACCGTTGATGGCCCGAAATTAAGTTATGAGTTACAAGATATGATGGATGTATATCCTCAATTGAAAGTCGCTATGGAGCCCTATGGGTTACATGCTGATACAGATGAAGATACCGCACGACAATTAGCTTGTATCGTGCGCTATCAGCCACAAATTTCAAACACTGGTCTCACGATAGTAACAGGAAGTTTAGTCAACAGAAACCCTGTAGATAATCAAATTATTGTTGATAGTTATATAGAATGGCTTGGTTTAAAAGTAAGCAAAGCTTCAATTAAAACATTTATTAGTAATTATGCATTAACGCTTATAAAACCATTAATAGCGTATATCCAAGATTATGGTATTGCTTTAGAAGCACATATGCAAAATACCATTGTTCATTTGGATCAAGAATTTAAAATGGAATTTTTGATTAGAGATTTAGGAGGCTCAAGGATTGATTTAAATACGTTGAGGGGCCGATTACCTCACATTAATATTACTAATAAAAGTTTAATAGCTGAAAATATTGAAGCGGTAATCGCAAAATTCCAACATGCAGTCATTCAAAATCAAATGTCAGAACTAATCCATCATTTTACACAATATGAAGATATTGAAGCAGATGAATTATTTGAACTTGTGCGTGAAGCTGTTGAACAATCTATTGACCCTCAAAAAGCACATGCGCAAATATTACGACAAACCTTATTTGGATCCAAGATTAATGTAAAAGCATTGTTACGCATGAGAATGGAAGGTAAGGTTAAAAATTATTTAACTGTAGATTTAGATAACCCTTTAAGTAAAGAGGTGTAATTATGGCAAAGATCAAAGTAAATCTTTCTAAAATTAAGTACAATGCCATGACTTTAAGTGCGCTTTTAAATCAGCACCATATTGATTTTACACCTGTGATTAAATGTGTGGCTGGCGATGAAAAAATCGTTGAAATGTTTAAAAATATTGGCATTACACATGTTGCAGACGCAAGGATCAGTAATATTCAAAAAAGTACAGATAAAGCAATGTCTTATACATTAATTAGAAATAGTAACCGTAATGAATTAGAAAGTTTAGTTCATTACGTTGACACGAGTGTTCAAACTGAATTGGCAACAATACGACAAATCAATGAAATCGCAAGTAATTATGATGTGAAACATAATATATTGTTAATGGTCGATTGGAAAGATGCTAGAGAAGGTGTGTTGACTTACGATGTGATTGATTATATTAAAGAAATTATTAACATGCATCATATCTATCTTAAAGGATTGGCTTTTAATTTTATGTGTTTTAATGCAATTGCTCCGACTGAAGAAGATGTTAAGCTGATTAATCAATTTATAACTTCAATCGAGGAAGTCATGCATATGCAATTCGATGTTATCTCAGGTGGCAACTCTAGTATGCTATTACAAATGCTTTATAATGACTTAGGGAAAATTAACGAATTAAGGATCGGAGAAACTTTATTTAGAGGCATTGAAACGACGACGAATCATTCATTTGATACTTTATATCAAAATGCCATCATTTTAGAGACAGAAATTGTGGAAATTAAGCCACGCATTAACGTAAATGATGGTCAACATTATTTACAAGCAATTGTAGATATAGGAAATTTAGACACAGACGTCAACGATATTCAACCATTACATCATCAAGTGAAAGTTTTGGGGGCAACGAGCGATCACCTTATGATAGATTTGTTAAATAATGAACATTATCATATTGGAGATAGAATTCAGTTTAGCTTAGGTTACAAAGCTTTAGCACAAAGTATGTTTGTGCCTAATTTACCAAAAGACTATAAGCGTGATGATATCATTGAAAAAATGTGTTATCCCCAAATTAAGGGAATATTGAATAAAATTTGATTTTTATCAAGTTTTAATAAAAAAATTATTGACATTGAGAATCGTTATCAATAAAATTAGATGTGTAATGATACATATCTAAGGAGTGAAAACGATGAAGCAGAGATCTAAATGGATGGGTCTGTTATTAATTACAGTAACGCTTATCTTGTTAGCAGCTTGCGGTAAGGTTAGTGACAATGGTTCTGACCAATCTAAAAATGACGACAAAAGTAAAAACGGCACAACGATTAAGCATGATGGGGGAACAACGAACATTGATAAAAAACCTAAACGTGTAGTTGCACTTGAGTTTTCATTTGTTGATGCATTGGCTGCATTAGATATTAAACCTGTTGGTGTAGCAGATGATGGAAAAAAAGAGAGGATTTTAGCACCGATTCGTGAAAAAATAGGTGATTATCAATCAGTGGGTGCACGTAAACAACCAAATCTGGAAGAAATTAGTAATCAGAAACCAGATTTAATTATTGCAGATAGCAACAGACATAAGGGTATACAAAAAGATTTAGAAAAAATTGCCCCAACGATTATGTTACCAAGCTTTGATAGTGATTATAAAGATAACCTAGATGCTTTTAAAACAATTGCTAAAGCTACAGGTGAAGAAGATAAAGGAAAAGAGAGACTAAAAAAACATAATGAGTTAATGGATAAATACAAGAAAGAAATAACAATGGATAAATCACAACCCGTATTAGCGACAGTCATTGCCAAATCTGGTTTGCTCGCACATCCAGAAAACACATATGTTGGTGAATTATTGAAAGAATTAGGCTTTAACAACGCGCTTAATAAAACTGAAACAGATAACCTATCTAAATATTTGAAAGGACCATATTTACAACTAAATTCAGAAGTACTTTCAGATATTAATCCAGGACGCATGTTTATCATGGTGGACAAGGGAAAAAATGATCCAAACTTGAAAAAACAAGAAGAAGAACCAGTTTGGCAAAGTTTAGATGCTGTTAAAAATGATAGAATTGCAGTTGTAGATAGAAATACTTGGGCTCGTGCACGAGGCATCATTTCTTCTGAAGAGATAGCTAAACAATTAGTAGAGATTTCAAAAGATGAAAAAAATGATAAACAACAAAAGTAAGGTGAACGGTAAATGACTAAGTCTAATAGCATTAACCAAACCAAAACTGAAGATAAGAAACATAATAAACGCACAGCACTCACATTTATTGTGAGTGTGTGTGCGCTTTTTGTGATTATTTATTTTAACTTAAGTGTAGGAGCATCTCATATTACATTAAATGATTTTAATGATTATTTTTTAACGCATTCACATACTAAACAAACATTTTTAATACATAATGTACGAATCCCAAGAATGTTAGCAGGATTATTCATAGGTGCAGCGCTAGGGTTAGCAGGATTGTTAATGCAAGCAATGACTAGAAATCCATTGGCTTCTCCTCAAATATTTGGCGTAAATTCTGGCGCATCTTTCGTTATAGTATTGATTACTATGATCATGCCTTCATTGTCGACTTATGCCACGATATTCGCTTTTATAGGTGCATTTATAGGAGGGCTTACGGTTTATGCATTATCTGGCTCAACAAAAGGGATGACACCCATTAAGTTAGCGCTTGCTGGAATGGCTATCCATTTATTTTTTTCAAGCATGACACAAGGCATTATCTTATTAAATGAAGATGCTACATCAACGGTAATGTTTTGGTTAGTAGGGTCTTTATCGTCGATTACATGGACGCAAGTTTTAGGTATCTTGCCGTGGTTGATACTTGCATTTATTTGTACAATTATCATTTCTAAACAATTGACAATCATGGAATTAGGTGAAGATTTAGCAACTTCATTAGGCCAAAATGTTAAATTAATAAGAATGATTATTGGTATCTTAGTTATTGTACTGGCAGGTACTTCTGTTTCAATTGCAGGTCCAATCGGTTTTGTAGGTTTGATTGTACCGCATATCGTTAAACATTATATTCAAACAGATTATAGATTAATGGTTCCTTTAACAATGATTATCGGCGCAAATTTATTATTATTATCTGACGTTTTAAGCAGATTGATTGCCTTTCCTTTTGAATCACCTGTAGGCATAGTAACGTCATTTATAGGTGCTTTTTATTTCTTAGCATTTACAATAAAAGGGGTGAGAAGGCTATGATGAGACCATTCATATTTCGATATTCGTTTGTCACAGTATTGTTATTGATTGCGTCGATTGCGTCTCTTTCGATAGGTGCTGTATTCATCAATCCGTTTGAAGCAGTAAGTAGCCTTTTTACACAAAATAATTTTATTATTAACGAATATAGAGCACCAAGAATGTTTTTAGCATTAATTGTAGGTAGTAGCCTTGCCATTTCTGGCGCATTAATACAGGGCGTTGTAAGAAATGCTCTAGCTTCCCCTGATGTGATTGGTATTACCAAAGGTGCAAGTTTATCTGCTGTTACAATTATCATGTTATTTCCATCAGCGCCTTTATTTATATTACCGTTTGGCTCTTTTGCAGGTGCATTAATTATCAGTATGATTTTAACTATATTAATATCAAAATTTAATGTAAAAGGTTCTAAGTTAGCGCTAATTGGTTTAGCGATAGGTGCGATATGTACAGCAATCGTGCAATATATGCTCATACGTAACCCGCTTGATGCTAATACGGCATTAGTCTGGCTGACAGGTAGCTTATATGGTCATAGTATGTCAAATGTGTGGGTGATATTACCTTGGTTTATTGTTACATTACCAGTGATATTTTATTATTGTCATCAACTAGATATTTTAACATTAGGAGATGATATAGCGATTGCACTCGGAGCAAAAGTGAAAAAAGTAAAGGCAATACTTTTATTTTTAGCTGTTATTCTAGCAGGTGCTTCAATATCTGTTGTTGGGGGTCTAAGCTTTTTAGGACTTATTGCACCTCATATGGCTAGACAGTTAGTTGGTCACAAGCACAAACATATTACATTTATGTCTGGTTTGTTAGGCGCTTTAATTTTAATGATAAGTGACAGTCTAGCGAGAGGTATTCACCCGCCAATTGATATTCCAGTTGGTGTTATCGTCGCTATTGTTGGTGTGCCTTATTTTCTATTTTTATTAAGAAAATTATAAATTTAATATATAAAAGATTGAAAAAGAAAACGCTTTCATTTAAAGTAGAGGCTGAGACACAATAGATTCGTATTAGCCTCATTGCATATTGACAGTAAATGACTGAGCTGAAAATTAAAGTCCACTTCATTTTTTATCGAGTTAAAGGGACTTATGCATGAGCGACAGCTCAAGTAATTAATTTATAATTTTTTCAATTCTAGTCATGTTTGCAGGGGTGGGACGACGAAATCTATTTTATAAAATAGATTTCTGTTCCACTCCCTTTTAGTATCTATAAAAAATAATGACATTAAAAAGACATAAAAATTTGATTTACATATTTATACAAAATAGGTTATAATTATTGCTGTTGCTTTTAAAGTGTTTATAAAAATATATACACACCTAAGGGGTGAACAAAATGGACGATTACAGTAAAGCACAAATTATTAAAGGAAGATTAAAATTCATTTTGATGTCAGTTTTGGGGATCATACTATTTTTGATTCCTGTAACTGTGACTGAAGATGGCGAAAAGCAAACAACTTTACCAGTGGCATTTTTAGCAGGCTTATTAAAAGATTTATTAGGTGATGCGATGCCATTAATCATTGTAATAATAATAACTATTTCAGGTGTTTTATCTATCATCTGTTCGACGGTATTAAAAAATAAATTGCAACCTGAAGGATTAATGAATAATGCATTTAATGTAAAATTTGTTTGGCTTATTTTAAGAATTTTAGCCGTAATTTTTGTCTGGATGACATATTTAAAAATGGGATCAAAAGCAGTTTATTCTGCTGATACTGGTGGTTTAGTGTTTGAAAGTTTATTACCAACGCTTGTATCTGTATTTTTCTTTGCTGCGCTTTTTTTACCTTTATTAATGGAGTATGGCTTATTGGAATTATTAGGACCTATTTTCAGACCAATCATGAGACCATTATTCACATTACCAGGACGTTCGACAGTGGATAATTTAGCATCATTTATTGGTGATGGGACAGTTGGTGTTTTAATAACAAGTAGGCAGTATGAAGGTGGTTTTTATTCTAGACGTGAAGCGACAGTTATAGCCACTACCTTCAGTGTAGTATCATTAACATTTGCAATTGTAGTTGCAGAAACAGTACATATGCAAAATCATTTCTTTTATTTTTATTTATCAGTAATTGTATCATGTATTGTATGTGCTTTGATTTTACCTAGAATATGGCCGTTGAGTACGATTAAAGATGAATATTCAAAAGAAGTATCTGAGGAAATGCGTACTGAGAAGTTACCTGCAAATAAAACTGCTTTGAGACATGGTTTTGACATGGCTACTGAAACTGGAATCAAAGCACCAGGATTCAAATCGTTCTTTAAATCTGGTTTTAAAACAGTTATTGATATGTGGTTCGTTATATTACCAGTTGTGATGAGTGTTGGAACTTTAGCTACGCTCATTGCGACTTATACTCCAATATTTGGAATTATAGGTAAACCTTTTGTTCCATATTTAGAGTTATTGCAAATTCCAGAAGCTGCACAAGCTTCAGAAACTGTCTTAATCGGTTTTGCTGACATGTTCTTGCCATCTATTTTAATTGAAGGCGTTGGAAATGACATAACATTATTTGTCATTGGTGCTTTAAGTATTACGCAGTTGATTTATTTATCTGAAGTGGGTGGCGTGATTTTAGGATCTAAAATCCCAGTTAGTATTTTTAAATTATTTGTTATTTTCTTGATTAGAACAATCATTGCTTTACCGATTATTGCCTTAATGGCCCATCTTTATTTTAATTAAATTAAACAAAATAAAACACACATAAACGCATATTTGAAATTATTTTAAAAGTGATTGACCTTTAAAACGTTTCTTATGTGTGTAAATGTGTGTTTTTTATTTAATTAGTGAAGTTCTGTTAAAACAATTGCTTTGACGATTTTATTTCCTAAAATAGGTGATGGTTCATCTTGTGAAGAAGTGTTTTTTTGACTGTGCGCCTCTTTAAAAGCATCACTTTTTAGCCAACCATTAAAAGCTTCTTCATTTTCCCACCACGTATTAACATACATTTGGTCGTAATCTGTCTCGTCGTCTATTAACCATACTTCAATATGATGAAAGCCATCTAAATCTTGAATTTTTCCACCTTGTGTAAATTTCGGAGCTAGCTTTTCAGCAAACCCTTTCTTAACATCTATTCGATTAGTAACTACATACATATTTTCCACCTACTTTCATATTGATATTTTTAGTATAGCATTTAACTAAACTGTTATCTGATTGAAACCCCTTATTTATTATTTCATGTGTTTGCATATAAAAAGAAGTGAAATCCTATTTTTCAGAATTTCACTTCTTTTTATAATCAATTAAATTCACTAAATTTAACTTTTAGTGATTACTATTTTGTAATTTCATTATAAACTTTTTGATCATTTTGTGTGTAAATAATGTATTCATGGTTATCAGTATCGATGATAACACGATTAGTTTTTCCAAATGTAGAACCAATACGTGAAACTTTATCTCTATCTAATTTTGGAACTGCATGGATATTTTGATCTTGTGAAACATTTTTAATCTCGCTTGTTGGAATCTTAATATCAGCGACTCTCCATTGAATTCTTACTTCATTATTATCTTTTTTTACTGTCATTGCCATATCGTGAACACATCCTTTAAATTATTTATAGCTATAGCATACAACAAAAAGTAATCGTTTTCAAGTGATTGTGTGATACTTTTGATTATTATGTCATACTATTTATCTTTTACGAAAGTATGTTCGCGTTATTGTGAATTTTATGGTAAAATTTAGCCGAGAAAAGGGGCAATGAACATGACAGGCAAAACTCACACATCATGCGGTTTGTTAGTAGGTGCATTAACTATAGAATACTATCAAACAGATTTATTTACATCGATAACAATAATGACACTTGCAGTTATATCAAGCTTATTACCTGATATTTGTCACACGCAGAGTAGAATCGGCAGGCGATTTAAAGTATTAAGTTTTTTTGTTCGTATACTGTTTGGGCACAGGACATTCACACACTCGTTATTATTTATTTCTATAATTGGTATCCTTTTATATATTATTCAAACACCAGAGTATTATTTAGTTTCAATTATCCTTGGTTTGCTTTCACATGTTATACTAGATATGTTAACGCCTAGAGGTGTAAAGTTATTATATCCAATATCGTTAACGATTAAATTCCCCTTAGTTTTTAAAACAGGTGGCTTAGTAGACTTATCGTTAGCAGGCGCGCTTTCAATAGGTGCACTATACGTATTATTCAAACCATTCTTTAATCATTTCTTTTTAAATTTATGATGATTATGGTTGTGATTATATTTGTAATAATATAAAGTGCATATAGTGAAATTATATATTCCTATTAGATATAAGATATATTTTTTATCTATTTTGAATATAAAGGAGAGAGGACATGTTAGATAAGAAAGAGTTAGAAAAGTTTAACCAAGAACATCTAATAGAATTTGAAAAATTAATGAGTAATAATGAAAAAGAACAATTAGCTAGTCAAGTGGATCAATTAGATTTAACTTACATTCAAAATTTATATCGTGATTTGTATTTAAATAAACAAATAATAGATGACATATCTTCAGTAAATGAAGTGAAATACGATATCAAAGAAAATTTCTCTGAAGAAGAAATTAAACAATTTGAACATGTTGGCCTAGAAGCTATTAAAAAAGGAAGATTTGCAGTAGTTTTAATGGCAGGCGGACAAGGCACACGATTAGGATACAAAGGACCTAAGGGTGCATTTGAGATTGAAGATGTGAGCTTATTTGAATTACAAGCACGTCAATTACTAGAATTGAAAGAACAAACGGGTGTTTATGTAGATTGGTACATTATGACAAGTAAAATAAATGATAGTCAAACTCAGTTGTTTTTTGAAGAAAAAAATTATTTTGGATATGACAAAAACCACGTTCATTTCTTTATTCAAGATAATATCGTTGCATTATCTGAAGAAGGAAAACTTATTTTAGATGTAGATAGTTCTATTTTAGAAACGCCAAATGGTAACGGTGGTGTATTTAAATCACTGAAAAAAGCAGGCTATCTTGAAGACATGACAGAAAATGGTGTTGAATATATCTTTTTAAACAACATTGATAATGTTTTAGTGAAGGTGTTAGATTTATTTTTTGCAGGATACACTTTCCAAAATAGTATGGATATTACGACGAAATCGATTCAACCTAAACACGGTGAGAGCGTTGGAAGGTTAGTTAAAAATGAGGATAAAGATACCGTGCTTGAATACTCTGAACTAGAAGCGGAAACTGCAAACCAATTAAATAATGCAAACATTGGTATACATATGTTTAAGTTACAATTTATTAACGCTGCTGTAGATAATAAATTGCCTTATCATTTAGCAGTAAAGCAGCTTAAACAATTGGATGACGATTTTGGAATTATTGAAAAGCCCGCTTTAAAATTTGAATTATTTTATTTTGATATTTTCCAATATGCACATAGTTTTCTTACATTACAAGTGCCAAGAGAAGAAGAGTTTTCTCCGTTAAAGAATAAAGAAGGGAAAGATAGTGTAGAAACTGCTACAGCTGATTTAAAACGTTTAAATAGGATCTAAGAAAAGGTGATTACACTAATGACTAAACCATTAGAGGTTAAAAGTAATAAAGTCACTAAAACATTTAAAAATATCATACCATTAACATTTGGAGAAGAAATTGGTAATGCAGTATCACATGGCGTCGCTGCCTTTGTAACTTTATGTTCTTTACCGTATGCAGCGTTACAAAGTTATTTTGCACATGGTATTTTAGGTTCTTTTAGTGTTTCTATCTATGTAATAAGTATTTTTTTAATGTTTTTATCTTCAACGGTATATCATACAATGCCTAATCATTCGTCGCACAAATTTATACTTAGAATCATTGATCATAGCATGATTTATATTGCCATTGCCGGTACCTATACACCTGTATGTCTAGTGTTAGTAGGTGGTTGGATAGGTTGGACAGCAATGATAGTTTTATGGGGCATAACCATTTGGGGCATACTCTATAAATCATTGGCTAAACATGTAAATCATAAGCTTAGCTTAACGATGTATTTAGTGATGGGTTGGATTGGGATAATATTTTTACCTACAATTCTTTTCGATACGAGCTTGAAGTTTATGTTATTCATATTGTTGGGTGGCATAGCCTATACGATAGGTGCTTGGTTCTATGCACAAAAAGAGCGACCGTATTTTCACATGATTTGGCATTTATTTATTTTAATAGCTTCTGTGTTTCACTTTATAGCTATTTTATATTTTATGTAATGGTCGAATAGATGGAACGTTTTAATGTAAAACATTATTATTTTATAAGATTAATGAGATTAAAGAAATACAGCCAATCAGGGAAGCGGGAGATAAATCAAAATGGTTCATTTGATTTTAATTCTCGCTTTCTTTTTAGTCATTTTTATAGGGCAAAAGAAGTAATTTACTGGAAACCTATTGAACTTAGGCACAAATAGTGATTTAGTAATGATTGATAATGAAAGTTTCGTGTTAGGAGATTAAATATGAATATAAAAACATTTGGTGTTGTTGTTGCATTAATATTAATTATGTTTATGTCTGCAATTGAAACATCAATCGTTTCATTAGCATTGCCAACTATAAAAGAAGATTTAAATGTGACTGGTTCAATATCACTGATATTTTCAGTTTACTTTATAGCAATTGTGATTGCTAATCCAATTGTAGGTGAATTATTGGATCGCACTAAAATTATATACATAACACTTTTGGGATTAGTATTTTTTACAATTGGAAGTTTTTTTTCAGGTATAAGTAGTACATTTGGTATTTTAATTATCTCGCGCTTTATTCAGGGATTGGGTGCTGGAATAATGATGGCTTTGAGCCAAATTGTCCCTAAGCTTGCTTTTGCAATTCCTTTAAGATATAAAATTATGGGAATTGTCGGTAGTGTATGGGGGATATCAAGTATTATAGGTCCGGTCTTAGGTGGTGGAATTTTAGAATTAGCTACTTGGCATTGGTTGTTTTTCGTTAATATACCTATCGCTATCATCGCCATGTTATTGGTAGTATTTACGTTTCACTTTAAACATGAACAGACGACAACTTCACATAAATTAGATATGAAAGGACTTATGTTATTTTATCTGTTTGTTTTCTTTTTAATGTTTACAGTAATGAATAACAGTCAGTGGTATTTAAATTGTCTTTCATTTATTATAGCAATTATTATGGGTATGATATTAATTAAAAATGAAAAGGGTGTAGCAGCGCCTTTCTTCCCTGTTAAAGAATTTAATAAAACTATCATACTCGTTTTTACTACAGATTTTTTATATGCAATGATACTGATGGGATATAATTTATATATGCCAATATATCTACAAGAAGAACTGGGACTATCTCCCTTGCAGAGTGGATTTGTTATTTTTCCAATTTCCTTTGCTTGGTTAGTGTTGAATTTTAATTTAAATAGGTTAGAAGCAAAAATGTCTAGAAAAGGTTTGTATATATTTGCTTTTACTCTTTTAACAATATGTGGCATTTTTATATTCGCAGGTACAAAAACACCGATATTTATAGCGTTTAGTTTATTGCTGGCTGGTGTTAGTTTTGGAACAGTGTATACGAAAGACAGTGTAATAACTCAAGAAGAAACGTCACCTCAGAATATGAAACGCATGATGTCACTATATACATTAACGAAAAGTCTAGGTAATTCTATCGGTTCTACAATTATGGGAACAGTTTATGGTTTAACGGTTTCATTTATCCATTTACCGATACACAATGTGATTATACTTAGTCTTATCATCTTGTTTATATTGTTTGTACTTTGGCAGACACAATATAAACAAGATAATCACAAATGCAATTCTTAGAATGAAAATGAAAAGTCATATGTATTTTAATTATTAAGCAAGTATTGAAGTTTAGTGAATTTTAATACTTGCTTCTTTGTATTTTGGTGTATGTTGTTATAATGGTAAAATAAGAAACAGTTTTTTTAATTAAGAGTTAATGTAAAATAAATAAAAAATAAATTAGATGAGAGGGAGGACAGTAAGCAATGAAATATATAAAGTATTTATTTACGACGCTTATTGTACTTTCGGTATTTATCATTTCAGGTGCTATATTTCTTGCATTCTTAGGATTTGGTTTATATGGATTAAGTCGTATCCTTATATTTTTTCATCTAGCATACTTTGGTTATAATAAAAGCTTTTATGATAACTTAATCTATTATGGTAGCTATATCGTATTGGGTTATTTTACATTATTTATCATTGAAAATTTAATGGATTATTTTAGGAAAAAACTACCAGACAACCCTTATTTTCAAGGGATAACGTATCATTTAATAACATTTACTGTTACCACATTACTATTCTATTTTATAGTTCACATTCATTATGCGTATATAGATATTGATTTTTGGGTAATTGTTGTAATTATGGGTATGTTATTTGTATGTAAAGAAGTCTTTTATCCTGATAGCGAAAATCTTAATCAGAATAAATAGTCGATGATATAAGTGGTGAGAGGTGATTAAGTGTCCGTAGAAAATTTGTCTAAAACAAATAGAAACATGATTGTTGCGGTTATGATTATCAGTGCTTTTATTGCTATATTAAATCAGACACTATTAAATACAGCATTGCCTCAAATAATGAAAGGGCTTCATATTAACGAAAGTAAATCGCAATGGTTAGTAACTGGTTTTATGTTAGTAAATGGAGTAATGATTCCACTGACAGCTTTCTTAATGGATAGAGTTAAGACAAGACCGTTATATTTGATAGCCATGGGTATCTTTTTACTTGGTTCAATCATTGCATCCATAGCGCCTTCATTTGGTATTTTAATGTTAGCACGTGTGATTCAAGCTATAGGGGCGGGTATCATTATGCCTCTAATGCAATTTACATTATTTATGTTGTTTCCCAAAAATGAGCGTGGGTTTGCAATGGGGCTCGCAGGACTAGTTATTCAATTTGCACCAGCGATAGGTCCAACCCTTTCAGGTCTAGTTATTGACTTGTCGAGTTGGAGAATGCCGTTCATTATTGTTGTAGGAGTATCATTGATTGGTTTTATCTTTGGAGCTATATTTATTAAAAGTTATAATACGACAAAAGATACGAAATTGGACAAACGTTCCGTAATCTATTCAACATTTGGGTTTGGATTGATGCTTTATGCGTTTAGTAGTGCTGGTAATCTAGGTTTTGATAGTCCAATTGTTATTGTTTCATTACTTGTCAGCCTATTTATTATCTAGGTATTTATTAAAAGACAATTGCAGGTCCCTAATCCTTTACTAAACTTAATTGTATTCAAAAACAGAGTGTTTACGTTAACTACAATTACATCCATGATTGTAATGATGTCTATGATAGGTCCAGCTTTATTAATTCCATTATATGTGCAAAACGCATTAGAATTGTCTGCGTTTCTTTCGGGTTTAGTTATCATGCCTGGCGCAATCATTAATGGTATCATGTCGATATTTACTGGTAAGTTTTATGATAAATATGGTGCTAGGCCGTTAATTATCATTGGTTTCAGTTTGTTGACTGTCTTCTCGATTATGTTATGTTTTTTAAGCGCCGATACCTCATATTTGTATCTCGTTATTGTATATGCTTTAAGAATGTTTTCAGTCTCACTCTTAATGATGCCTTTAAATACAGCTGGCATAAATGCACTTCATAAAAGAGAGATTTCTCATGGAACTGCAATAAGTAATTTTGGCCGTGTTACTGCGGGCTCCCTAGGCACGGCCTTGATGGTAACTGTTATGACAATAGGAACAAAAGTATATACTCAGAATGCTAGAGGTATAGAAAATAAAGAACTATTACAACGACAAGCGATTGCTAATGGTGTGGACTACTCATTTATAGTTATTAGTGTATTCGTTGTCATTGGGTTTAGCATAGCGTTGTTTATAAAGGAAAACAGGGATGTTAACGAAATTAAAACGCGAAAGGTCTAAAAAATAAAGAGGTTAGCTCCAGTTGTTAAGAATTAAAACAAATTGAGCTAACTTCTTTTGTATTACTAAGATTATATTTATACTAAATGTAAACTACTTAAAGCAAAATTAAGTGATGTTTGTTAGAATATTAATGGATATATTTATAAAATAGAGGGGGACGCTTTGTGTTAACGATAGAGCAAGTTAAAGAACTTGTTGGAGAACTTAAAGATCCAATTATTAATGTTCCTTTAAAGGAGACAGATGGGATCATAGAGGTAACAACAAAAGATGAGATAGAACATGTAAGTGTGAAGGTGGCAATGGCTCAGTTAGGAGGACAGCCTCAGTTAGATTTACAAATGGCTATTGTGGAAGTGCTGAAAGAAAATGGTGCGAATACTGTTGGGATAAGATTTGAAGAGTTGCCATCTGATGTTGTTGAACAATATAGAGGTAACAGTGATGACCAACCACAAACTATAGAAGGGTTATTATCAAAAGACAATCCTGTTGAATTTATAGCGATCGCTTCTGGAAAAGGGGGGGTTGGTAAATCCACTGTAGCTGTAAACTTAGCTGTTTCACTAGCAAGAGAAGGCAAAAAAGTTGGACTCGTAGATGCTGACATATATGGATTTAGTGTTCCAGATATGATGGGAATAGATAAAAAACCGGAAGTAGACGGCAAAGAGATTATACCGGTTGAAAGACATGGTGTTAAAGTAATCTCAATGGCATTTTTTGTTGAAGAAAACGCACCAGTTATATGGAGAGGACCTATGTTAGGTAAAATGTTAACTAACTTTTTTGTTGAAGTACGATGGGGAGATTTAGATTACCTGCTTTTAGATTTACCACCAGGTACAGGTGATGTTGCTTTAGATGTACATACGATGTTACCATCTAGTAAAGAAATCATTGTTTCTACACCTCATCCAACTGCAGCTTTTGTTGCAGCAAGAGCAGGAGCTATGGCTAAACATACAGAACATTCTATATTAGGTGTCATAGAAAACATGTCATATTTCGAAAGTAAAGAAACTGGAAATAAAGAGTATGTATTTGGTAAGGGTGGCGGAGAAAAATTAGCAGATGAGTTGCAAACTGAGCTTTTAGGTCAATTACCTTTAGAGCAACCATCATGGAATCCAAAAGATTTCGCACCATCCATTTACCAAGCAGAAGATCGACTAGGTAAAATATATCAATCAATGGCAAAACAAATCATCGACAAAACAAAAAAATAAGGTTTTTAGAAGCGTGAGTAGAAAACTAAAGTTTTCTACTCATTTTTTCTCTTGCAATTTTTTGAATTGGTGTTAAAATGATTTCTTGTGACCAACAAATGTGTTGTTATATAGTTGTAAAAGTTTGTTACAAAAATTTATATAAACCATTGACTTTTTATAGTCAAATTGATAATATATAAAAGTCCTCAAAAAC